>JAPLLF010001065.1 GCA_026387715.1 Pseudomonadota bacterium | reverse complement strand
GGCCGTCGGCATGGGCGCGCCGCAGGTGGCGGCCGGGGCGTTCTCGGTCGATCTGGTCGCGTACCTGTGCCTCGCCACCCCGCGCGGCGCGCACGCGGTCCTGCTCCACGATCGCTTCAAGCTGCTGCGGCCCGGCGAGACCGAGGTGCGGGTCGAGGACGCCCCGGGCATCACGATCGCGCGCGCCCGGATCGGCGACCTCGAGGATCCCGCGCATGACTACCGCTTCGCCGGAACGTCCCCGCTGGCCGACGACGGCCTCGACCTGGGCTTCGTGACCAGCGACCGAGCGCCGCTCACGGGCGCCTGCCAGGCGAGCGCGGCGCATGGCATCTCGAGCGGCGGCCTCGGCCTGCTCCTCGGCGTCGGCGCTTTGGGGCTTGGCGTTCTCCTGGTCGTGGGCGTCCGCCGGTCCCGGGCCCGCGCGCGCCAGCCCTAGCTGGGCTATGCTGCGGGCACGAGCGTGTCGAAGAAGTTCCCTGACTTCATTCCGCCCACCAAGGTCAGCTACCTGGTCGAGCGTGGCGGTCCGACGATCCACCTGCGTCGGTGCATCCTGCAGTCGGTCGACGACCCGACGCGCGAGTGGGCGTTCGAGAAGGAAGAGATCCGCATCGGCTCGATGGAGGACAACGACATCGTCCTGCACGACGACACCGTGTCTCGCTACCACTGCCGGATCGCGCAGGACGAGACCGGCTACGTGCTCTACGACAACCGCTCGACGAACGGCACGTTCGTCAACAAGGTGCGGATCCGTGAGGCCTTCCTCAAGCCAGGCTGCATCGTCGCGGTCGGCCAGTCGCAGCTGCGGTTCAACGCGCGCGAAGAAGAAGTCCAGATCGTCCCGTCGAACGAGAAGCGCCTCGCCGGCCTGATCGGCGGTAACGCGCGGATGCGCGAGATCTACTCGATCATCGAGAAGATCGCGCCGACCGCGACGACGGTCGTGATCGACGGCGAGACCGGCACCGGCAAGGAGGTCGTCGCCCAGGCGATCCATTCGCTGTCGCCGCGGTCGCGCAACGAGCTGGTGGTGTTCGATTGCGGTGCGGTCCCGCCGAACCTGATCGAGAGCGAGCTGTTCGGGCACGAGAAGGGCAGCTTCACGGGCGCGGTGATGACGCGCACCGGCCTGTTCGAGCAGGCCGACGGCGGGACGCTGTTCCTCGACGAGCTCGGCGAGCTGCCCATCGATCTGCAGCCCAAGCTGCTCCGCGTGCTCGAGCAGCGCGAGGTGCGGCGGGTCGGGTCGACGAAGGCGCAGAAGGTCGACGTCCGGATCATCGCGGCGACCAACCGGAACCTCGAGGACGAGGTCAAGGCGGGTCGGTTCCGTCAGGACCTGTTCTACCGGCTCAGCGTCGTCCGGCTGCACCTGCCGTCGCTCAAGGATCGGCTCGACGACGTGCCGCTGCTCGTGCAGCACTTCCTCGATCACGGCTTCTACAACAAGGCCGCCGACGGCAAGACGCTGCGCGTCCGCAAGGTCTCGCGCGAGGCGGCGACGGCGTTGCAGAACTATCCATGGCCGGGCAACGTCCGCGAGCTGGTGAACGTCATCGAGCGGTCGGTGTCGTTCGCCGACAGTTCGAGCGCGACTACATCCTCCAGCTGCTCCGGCGCAACGCGGGCAACATCTCGCACGCCGCGCGCGCCGCGGACATCGACCGCAAGTACTTCCGCAAGCTGATGAAGAAGTACGACATCGAGGCCGCCGGGGTCGACGCGGGGGGCGACGATGCTCCCGACGAAGACTAGTGGCCGCCGTCGCCGGTGACGATGACGTCGCGGCCGACGACGGTGACGACCTCGACGTCGACGAGCCCGACGCCGTCGACGGCGAGCGTGGATCCTACGGCCTCTACGCGTTGCCGCCGGGCGCCGATCCGTCCCTCGACTGGGGCTTGACCGCGCACCTCGACGAGCACGGCCGCCCGCGGATCATCGAGCGCACGCTCGTGGTCCGCGACGAGCTCGCGGGGCTGCGGCTCGATCACTTCGTCAAGACCCAGATCGAGCGGCTGTCGCGCACGCGGATCCAGCAGGTCATCCGCGAGCAGCTCACCCGCACCGACGGGCACCGCCTCAAGCCCGCGACGATCGTCGCCGAGGGCGAGCGCTACCTGATCCGACGCGAGGCCCGGCGCGAGCCGCCGTGCCCGCGCACGTTCGGGGTGTGCCACCGCGACGAGCGCGTGATGATCGTGAACAAGCCCGCGGGCCTGCCAGTCCACGCCTCGGCGAAGTTCTACTTCAACACGCTCGTGCGCGTGATGGCCGAGCGGTTCCCCGACGAGACCGGCCTGCAGATCTGTCATCGCCTCGATCGCGAGACCAGCGGCTGCCTCGTGGTCGCGCGCGACCGGGAGGCAGCCTCGTACCTCAAGCAGGCGTTCGAGACGAAGAAGAAGATCACCAAGGAGTACCTCGCGATCGTGTACGGGCATCCGCCGTGGCCGGCGACGGGGCAGGGCGAGCACGTGCTCGACGTGCCGCTCCGGCTGTCGCGCCCCGGTGATCCGACGACGCTCACCCACGTCCGCGTGATCCCGGGCCCGGGCGGCCTCGACGCGATGACGCGCGTGTCGGTGGAGCGGCAGGGCGAGACCTACGCGCTCGTGCGCTGCATCCTCGTCACCGGGCGGCAGCACCAGATCCGCGTCCACCTCGCGCACGCGGGCTATCCGATCGTCGGCGACAAGCTGTACGCGCACGGCGACGACGCGTTCATCGCGTACTGCGATCACGGGCTGACGCCGGAGCTCGCCGCGATGTTCGTGCTGCCGCACCACGCGCTGCACGCCGCCGCGATCGCGATCCCTCACCCCGACGGCGGCCGCGTGTCGACGGAGGCGCCGCTGCCCGCGGCGCTCGCCGCGCTCGTGCCCTGACTAGTTCCCCGACGACGACGGCAGCGGCTCGGTGGTGTGGAACGGGCCGAAGTCGAGGTAGCGCGTGCCGGTCTCGGCGTCGGACTTGATGATGTCGGCGAACCGTCGGTCGAACACGAGATCGTCGGCGTTGTACGCGAACCGGGTGTGCACCACGGTGGCGAGGCTGTCGTCGATGCCCTGGAACGTGACGATGATGTTCGGGCCGCCCTCGCGGATGGTCTCGGCGGTGACGCCGAACAGCGGGCTGCGCTCGTCGATCAGGTGGAACACGGTCCACGACAGGTTGAACACCGGTGAGGTCGTCCGCCGGAGCTCGAGGTCGTAGATCCGGCGATACCGCTCGCCGTTGCCGAGCACGCCGTCGCGCGTCATGTACAGGTGGACGCTCGCCTCGACGATCGCGGTCTGGCGGGCGTTCGCGAGCCGGAACATCAGCATCCGCTGGCCGTCGTAGTCCGCGACGACCGCGACCGACGAGAAGATGATGCGCGGGGAGGGCGTCGAGAACCGCGCGAAGAACACGCCGGTGACGAGCGCGGTCAACCCGAAGCCGAGGAAGCTCTCGATCGTGACGATCACGTGCGACAGGGTGTCGTTCGGCGCGAGCACGCCGTAGCCGATGGTCGCGAGCGTCTGCACGCTGAACCAGAAGTAGTCCATGAAGCCGGTCGCGTTGGTGACCGACGCGTGGCCGAGCCACAGGATGGTCGCGAACAGCACGTTGACCGCCACGTAGATGGCGGCGAACAGCAGCACGATGCGCGTCCACGAGGCGGTGCGCAGGAAGTGATACCCGTCGGTGACGAGCGTGCTCCCGAGCCCGGAGGGGAGGTTGCGCCGCTCGATCAGCACGCGCCCACGGGCGTCGAGGGTCTGCGGGTGCTTCTTCGGGCGTGCCATCAGCGGGCGAACCTTAGCATCCCGACGAGGTCGGGGCGCCGCGAGCGTCGGCTGGTCGTCCGCGTTTGTACGCGAGCTCGACGCGACGCCGTTACCGCGGTTCAGGGAGCGGCGGGGTCGCTGGAGTCGTCGTTGTCGCCACCCGCGCGCTCGTCGCAGTCGTCGGCGTCGGCGATCCCATCGTTGTCGTCGTCGTTGTCAGCCGAGTCGGCAACGCCGTCGCCGTCGTCGTCGGTGGGAGTGCTGACGCCACCACCGCTACCGCTGCCGTTGTCGTCCTCGGTCTCGGCGTCGTGGGCCCCGCCATCACCATCTTCATCGATGTCGATGCACATGCCCGGGGCCGGGGTGGTCGAGTCGGTCGGCGTGCACTTGCCGGCCGTGTCGCAAGTCACGAGCTGACCCACCGACGACGTCGAGTCCGACGTACACGCAGGCGCCATGGCGCCGAGGGGGAGGAGCAGGGCGAGAGCAAGGGTTTTGAAGCGCATGAGGAGTCTTAGTACAAGCGACGTGCCACGCCCCGCCGAGGAGTCCCGCGGAGTTACGTCGCACTGGCGCGATCAGCTTTCGTACAGTGTGCAAACGTCGAACGTTCAGCGCAGATCCTCGACGTAGCGGAGGTCGTGATCGGGGACCTCGATGTCGACGTCCCGGGTGACGCCGAGCTGTGTGTTGGTGAAGTGCAAGGTGTGCTTGCCCTCGGTGAGCTCGATCGTCTCGATCGTCTGGTGGGACGTCGGATCACCGTCGACGGTGAAGTTGGCCCACGGCAGGGCATTCACGGTCACGCGTCGGCGCGGCGCCGTGGTCACCGCGAGCGAGGCGTCGGGCGTCACCCGGCTCGGCGCGTCGTCTCGATGGCGGGACGCGACGGTCGCGTCGAGCGCGATCGTCGCGTCGGGGAGCGCGTCGGGCACCGCATCGACGACCGCGGCGTCGATCGCGGCGTCGTGGGCCTCGCGCACCCCCGCGTCGGTCGGCACGGTCGCGACCCGGAGCGGTGGCACTCCAGGGGCGTCGTCGCGGGCGGCGCTCCGCCAGATCGCGAGGCCGCCGATCGTGACGGCGAGCGCGATCCCGATCGCGATCCTTGCGGTGCGCCGGTGGGGTGCGAGCGGGATCGTGGGTGGGATCGTGGAGGAGATCGTGGGCGGGGCAGTGGGAGCCTCCCCGACCGAGCTGATCACCGGCGCCGGTTCGGTCGGGGCCACGGCGGGCTCGTCGGCGGCGGTCGCCAGGAGCGAGCGCTCCGTGCCGGTGCCGACCGCGTCGACGTCGCCGATGAACCCCAGGACGTCATCGGCGGGCTCGGCCGACTCGACGATGGCGCCCTCCCACGTCGTCGCCAGCCAGGTCGCGAGCTGCCGCGCGGGCGTGCTGCCCTTGATCGTCGGCGACGCTGGGCTCGTCGTCGCGCGCTCGGCGACGATGAACGCGTCGAGCTCCCCGAACATCGCCTGGGCATCGGCGAACCGATCCTCCGCGGCGGACGCGGTGGCACGCTCGACGATCGTGCGGAGCGCGTCGGGCACCATCGGTCCGGTCGACGTCGGCCACGGCTCGAGCACACCGCTGCGCGCGCTGGCCACCAGCGTCTCGCGATCGGCCCCGAGCCGCGCGCGCGTGCCGGTGAGCAGCTCGCGGAGCACCATGCCGAGCGCGTAGAGATCCGCGCGGACGTCGAGCGGCTCGCCGCGCGCCTGCTCGGGGGCCATGTACGCCGGGGTGCCGACGAAGTGCGCCGTCGACTCGCCGGCGACGACCGCGATCCCGAAGTCGGTCAGCTTGACCTCGCCGGACCACGACACGAGGACGTTCCTGGGGGTCACGTCGCGATGCACGACGCCGAGCGGGCTGCCGTCGACGGCCTTGCGGTGGTGGGCGTAGTCGAGGGCCTGGCAGCACTCGGCGGCGATGTAGGCCGCGACCAGCGGGGGCAGCGGGCCGCTCGCGCGGGCGAGGCTCGACCCGAGGTCCTTGCCCTCGACGCGCTCCATGGCGAGGAACACCTGCTCGCCGCTGCGGCCGAAGTCGAACACCGGCACGATGTTCTGGTGGGTCAGGCTCATCGACAGGCGCGCCTCGCGGACGAACATCTCGAGGAACCTTGCGTCGCCGGACCGCTCGGGGCGGATGCACTTGATGACGAGCAGCTTCTCGATTCCCCCGGCGCGCCGGCGTGCGAGAAACACCTCCGCCATACCCCCGCGCGCGAGCGGTCGCAGCAGCTCGTAGCGACCCAACGCACGGACCATCGCGAGGAGTATACCGTGGTGTTGCTTCCCCACCGCGTGCGGTCGAGAATGGCGCCGTGCGAGCATCGCTGATCGCGATCGTCGCGGTGCTGCAGGGGGGCCTGCGGGCCGACGCCGCACCGTCGGCCGATCTCGTGGTCGTGTGGGCGCCCAACCGCTCGATCGCGCCGATCGAGGCGGTCGCGCGCGAGCTCGGGCTCGGGACGATCGATCGCTCCCCAACGCCCGCCGCCCCGCCGCCGGCGATCGCGGCGATCCTGCGGCGCGGGATCGACGCCTACGACGCCCTGCGGTTCCCCGAGGCCGCGACCCTGCTCGATCAGGCGCGGGACCTGG
>JAPLLF010001136.1 GCA_026387715.1 Pseudomonadota bacterium | reverse complement strand
GGCCTCGGCCACCGGCGCGCGCGCGAGCTTGCAGCCGATGTCGAGCGCGCCGACCTGCGTGCACGCCAGCGCGTAGACGACGCCGTCGATCGAGGCCTGCGGCATGAACAACGGCTCGGGCGGCGCGAACAGATCACCGTCGACGCGGATCGCGGTGGTCGCGTCGATCGCGATGCGCGCGGTGCCCACGCCCTGGCTGTCGAACCCCGACCCGCTGGTGCGCTTGATGCGCTGGAACACCACGAGCCCCTCGGGTGCCCCGGTGTCGACGAGCATGCCCGGCCACAGCGCCCAGCCGTCGAGCGGCGCGGCCTGGTTCTGCGCGAGCTCCGCGGCGGTGTACGGGATCAGCTGGGCCGGGAAGCCGCCGGCGTCGACCGGCTGGACCAGCGCGAGCGGCGCGTCGACCGCGCTCCACGCGCCGGTCGCGCTCAGCACGCTGCTGTGATCGATCGGGTTCGGCGCGCCGAGGAAGGTGTCGCCGAACGTCCACAGCAGGCGCCCGCCGAGCATCCCACCCGGGCCACCGTCGCGCCCGATCACCGTGGCGGACGGCTCTGGAAAGCGGCCGAGATCGTCGACGCGTTCGACAGCGAGACCGGCCTGCTCGTCACCACAACCGACGACGACGACCAGCCCGAGCACGAGCACCGATCGCTGCATGGCCCCAGCTAACCACGAACCGACCGTCGCCGACATCCTTCGAGAAAACCGCAGCGATGTTGCCAAACCTTCGAACGAACACGAGCGCGTCCTCGCTGGTCCGAACGTAACCAACCTCGAGCGTCGGGACTCGAACACTCCGTCGAACACCTCACCAAGGATTAGCTCATGCGCCTCACTTCGCTCTCGATCCACACCCTCGCCACCCTCGCCACCCTCGCCACCGTCAGCGCGGGTTGCAGCGACGACCCCGCGACCCCCATCGTCGATCAGCCCGGCTCGATCGTCGAGACCGCCCAGGCAACCCCGTCGCTGTCGACCCTCGTCGCCGCCGTGCAGTTCGCCAGCGAAAACGACGATCTCGTCAACCTGCTCGCCAGCCCGGGAACGTTGACGGTGTTCGCGCCGACCAACGCCGCGTTCGACGCGCTGGCGGTCGAGCTCACCGGGACCCCCGGCGCGACCGGCGCGGACCTGCTCACCACGACCAACAAGCCGCTGCTACGAACGGTGCTCCAGTATCACGTGCTCACGAGCACCGTGACCGCCGCCGGCATTCCGTTCGGCAAGCCGATCACCAGCGCGGAGGGCAGCGTGTTCAAGATCGACGCCGGGTCGCCGCCGACGATCACCGACGGTCGCAACCGGCTCTCCAAGATCACCGCCACCGACATCGAGGCGAGCAACGGGGTCGTCCACCTGATCGACAAGGTGATCCTGCCCGCCGACAAGAACATCGTGCAGACCGCGCAGGCGCTCGCCGCAGGCAGCCCGGGTGAGTTCGGCATCCTCGTCGAGGCGGTCGTCGCCGCGGACCTGGCGACCACGCTGAGCGGCGCAGGACCGTTCACGGTGTTCGCGCCGACCGACGCCGCGTTCGCCGCGCTGCTCACCGAGCTCAACGTGACCAAGGCTGCGCTGCTCGCCGACAAGGCCCTGCTCACGAAGGTGCTCACCTACCACGTCGTGGCCGGACGCGTGTTCAAGGCCGAGGTGCCGATCGGCGCCCCGATCAGCACCGTGCAGACCGGCACGTTCTCGGTCAGCGCGACGCTCGACATCACCGATGCCCGCAGCCGGGTCGCGAAGATCGTCGCCACCGACACGCTGACGTCCAACGGGGTCATCCACGTCGTCGACAAGGTGCTGCTCCCCGCGCCATAGGGCGCCCTGCGGCCGAGCCGATGAAGTGTGGTTCAAAGGGTTGGGGACGATGACGTTGAGCTTGACGCGTTTGACGTCGACCCCAGCCTTGACGCTTTGAACAGCCAACGTAGAGGTCGACCCCAGGCTCGCCGATCGTTGTCGTCGACCCTCCGGATCAGATCACCTTGGTCAGCATCCCAACGACTCGATGCCTCGGTCCGTCGCGTGTTGGCCACCAGGCAAGACGATTGCTTCGTCCGTGGGTGCAAGGTCAACGATGGGGTCGACGTCAACGTCGCCGTCAACCTCAAGGTGGGGGTCGAGGTCGAGGTCGAAGAGGACGTCCTCACTCGATCGTGAGCGGGACCGCGATCGCGCTCATGCCGCCGGTCTCGTCGGTCGCGACGGCGAACACCCACGTCGAGCCGACGACGGTGCCGGCCGTGTACGCGACCGGGGTGGTCGCGGGCACGAGCGCCTCGGGATCGTCGAGCTGGGCTGCGGGGTTCGCGAGCTCGCCGGTCGGACTGTAGAAGTGGTAGCGTCGCCCGGCGCGCAGGGTCCGGGTCGAGGTTCCGTCGAACTCAAGCTCGACGAGGCGTGGGTTCTGGCGCGTCGTCGTCGCCTCCACCACGTCGAGGTCCCGGCGCGCGACCAGCGTGTGGCCATCGACGTCGACCTCCGCGATGATCGGGACCCGGAGCTGCAGCCCCTCCGCGAGCGCCGCACGCCACGGATCGGCGGGCGCGGGCACGCCCGGGGGAGCAGGAAACGCGGCCGCGAGCGCGGCGGCCGACGCGACGAGGCGTCCGTCGACGTCGAGCTCGAGCGTGCGCGCGTCATCACCGACGCAGACACGCGCGGGATCGGCGATGAACTTCCATGGGGCGCACGCCCGCATGCGCACGGCGTCGACGGCGCGTGGGCCGTCGGGGTCGACCGTCAACACGGACAGCTCGACCGCGCCGTCGAGCGGCAGCGCCGACGGCTCGGTGACGATCGCGAGCACCCGTGGGCTGGTGATCCTGGTGATCGGACATCCCGTTCGTCCCGTGTTTCATGGCGTGTACTCCAGACCGATCGACGGAAACACGGGCAGCCCGCGCGTGTATTGCTTCGTGCTGTAGTCGAAGTTGTACGACACGCCCTCGGGGTTGAGCCGGTTGGTCACGTTCTGGACGTCGAGGAACAGCTTGAGCGTGCCCCACGGCCGCGCCCACGAACGATCGACGCGAACATCGAGCTGGAGGAACGCCGGCAAGCGCTCGGACAGCACGCTGCCCGAGATCGGGACGTACGCCTGCGAGTCGGTGTTGATGTACGAGCCGACCGTGGGCGTGATCGGGTTGCCGCTCGCGTAGCGAACGCGCGCACCGATCCGCCAGCGCGCCCCGAGCGGGGCCGTCGCGAGCGCGGTCAGCACGTGCGGCTGATCGAGGACGTAGGGCGCGTAGCGATCGAGCGCCCACGGATCCCCCTGACGGTACGAGCGCGCGTAGGTGTAGGAGAGCCACCCCTGGATCTGCCCGACGCGACGGCGGACCATCGTCTCCACGCCATAGGTGCGACCACGACCGCGGTTCGCCCGATAGCTGTAGCTGCCGAACTGCTCCTCGGTGAGTTGCCGGCTGGCAGCGGCCGCGCCACCCGCCGCGGCACTGCCGGGTGCCGCGATCGGGGTCGCGCCGGTCACCACGTCGACGGGCAGGTCGTAGAGCGTCGCCCCGAAGGCGTTCGCGGTGACGTCCCCGCCGAGCCTGCGCGACACCACGTTGACGCCCGCGCTCGCCTGCCAGGCGTACGACGAGCGGAACGGCTCGCCCGGGAGCTGGTAGTCGACCGCGGTGGCGAGCGCGGGCTGGTGATAGCGTCCGATCGACTGCGTGAAGGCGACGTTCGAGGTCGCCTGCTGACGGAAGGTGATCCGCGGATCGAGCACCCAGTCGCGGGTCAGCCCGAAGCGATCGACCCGCAGGCCGGGCTGGATCGCGAGCTTGTCGTTCGCGAAGCGGTGCAACACCTCGGTCCACGCTCCGAGATCGGCGGCCCACCTCGATCCCTCGATGCGCGGCGGAAACTGCGTCGTCCCTGTCGGCAATGCAGGCGCGTCGGCCTCGAGCGTGTAGCCGTACCGGTTCCCCTGGACGTCGACGCCGGCAGCGACGAAGCCGTGCTCCAGGTCGCGCTGGACGGTGGCGCGGGTCGCGGCCGTCACGTTGCTGCGGATCACCCGGTTCTCGTTCGCGATGATCGCGTTGCGATCGAAGCCGAGCCACGGCACGACCGAGACCTCGAGGTCGCCGAAACGCTCGGCGTAGCGCAGGCCCGCGCGAACGAACGACTGGCGCGCGTCGAGGGTGTTGCTCGCCGTCCCGAGGTCGAGGCCGTCGTCGGCGCCGAACAGGAGCGCGGTCAGCTTGCCCGAGCGGGACTGCCAGCGCAGCTGGCTGTCGAGGTGCGCACGCTCGCGTCGAGCAGGCTCACCTCACTCCCGACCGCCCACCGATCGGTGCGTCCTGGCCGCGAGCGGAGCTCGACGAGGCCGCCCTGGCCCCGGCCGTACCGTGCTCCGTAGCCGCTCGACACCAGCTCCATCGACTCGATCATCGTGCTGGGGAAGAACGAGGCGAGGCCACCGAAGTGGTAGAGGATCGGGACCTCGATCCCGTCGAGGAAGATGTTGGTGTCGCGCGGCGCGAACCCGCGGAGCACGAGGCCGCCGAGCCCGAACGGGACGCGGCTGGTGCCGGGGAGGTTCTGCAGGCTCTTGAGCGCATCGTTGCCCGAGCCCGGGAGCGTGCGGATCACCTCGCGGCCGACGTCGTAGCTCGTGGCCTGGCCATCGAGCTTGCGCTTCTCCTCGATCGTGATCAGCTCCGAGCCGCCGAGCTCGCCGGTCGCGACCACGAGCAATCGGAGCGGCACGCCCGGCCGTGCGCGCTCGACGAGCGGCTCGTAGCCGTCGGCCACGACCACGAGATCGATCCAGCCGGCGGAGACCCCCGCGAGCTCGAACCAGCCATCGTCGCCGGTGGTGGTCTCGAGGCTGCCGGTGGCGACGATCGCCCCGGCGACGGGCGCGCCGGTCGCCTTGTCGCGCACCCGACCGCGCAGCGCCATCTGATCGCGAGCGCGATCCTCATCCGCGCGCTCGTCGGCTGCGGCGGGCTGCGCCGGCACCACGCCGACCGTCGCCAGCAACACGGTGACCAGGATCCGACGCAGGATCGTCACACGGCTCGACGAGCGCATGGCCCCAACGAGCTCACCAGCAACCGGCCCCGACGATCTCGGCGGGTTCGGCTTCCGGTCGCGCCATCGCGCGATCCACCGCCACCGCGATCGCCGCGGCGAGCACGACGGACGCCTCGCCTTCGTCGCGCTCGATCGTGACGATGGCACCCGTGTCGAGCCAGACGCGCACGCACACGACCGGCTCGTGACGTGCACGGTTCACGAACTGGACGAACACGCCGCGGACCGCTTCGCGACCAGCCAGCGTGGCGAACACCCGCTCGCGGATCTCGTCCGCCGTCGGCGCACGCCCCGGCCGATGATCCCGTGCGTGCCCAGCCGCGGCGACGCCGATCACGACACCACCTCGGCGAACCGAACGTCGGGCTCCCGGCGGCGTCGATCAGACCGCAGCGAGCGTTCGCACAGGTCGAGCGCCCGCTCGGCGCCAACTCGAGCAGCGCTTGTCGAGGCCGCCCTTGGGTCCGTTCACGTCCTCGAACCGAACGGTCAGGCTCTCGACGCAGCGCACACCGAGCTCCACGACGCGCTGGCGGACGTACGCGATCAACGAGGTCGAACGGTGGGTTCCTTTGAATCGAATGGCGAGCTTCACGAGTCACCTCCAAAGGCCTGTTGTAGTGGCGATCGAAGGCGACGACAGCGCCCATGTTTGGAGGTCACCCATCGGTTTTCTGGAAGTGTGCGAAGCCCGCTTGCTTCCCGTTTGTTCGAGATTCTCCACGTGTGACTCCCAACTTCGGTGGCTGTTGATCTCCCAGGGAGGCCCCATGCATGGAGGCGAGGAGGATCTCGCCCATGTTGATCACGCTGCTGCTCTACCTTCGCGAAACGTACGCTCGAACCAGGTCCGCGCGCGCAGATCGGCGCGGTCGCACCCGCAGGCCGCGACCGGATCGCCGACCAGATCGACGACCAGATCGACGCCCCCACCACGAGGAGCTCGGCTGTGGCGATTGAATCCACGCCCACGCGCGCCCTTCCGCCCAGCCTCGTCGATGCAAACGCGGTCGACCTGACCGCGTTGCGCAAGCAGCTTCGGGTGCTCGCCACGCTCGAAGCATCGACGGCGCCGATGGTGAGCTGCTACGTTTCGGTCGAGCACGGTGTGGTGCGACGAGAGGTCATCACTCGCCGCGCCCGCGCGATCCGGGCCACGTTGCCTGCCGGCCAACGCGGCGAGCTCGACGCCACGATGGCCAGGGGCCACGCCCAGCTCGAGCAGCGGTCCGAGCGGACCCGTGGCATGGCGGTGTTCGCGCGCGGGGGCGAAGCGCCGTACCTTCAAGCGCTGGAATTTCGGGTTCCCTTGTCGGAGCTCCTGGTCTTCGACCACGGGCCCGTGATCTATCCGCTCGTCGAGCTCAAGGACACGTTCCATCGCTTCGTCGTGCTGATCTCGACCGAAGCGTCCGCGCGCATCCTCGAGGTCAGCCTGGGCGCGGTGACCCGCGAGATCTGGACGACGGCGCCCGTACTTCCCGACGACGTCCGTCGACAGTGGAGTCAGGACCATTACCAGAACCACCGCCAGGATCGGATGGATCGGTTCCTCAAGGAAAAGCTCGACCTGCTCGATCGGCTGATGTCGGCGAAGGGGCACACCCACCTGGTCGTCGCGGGAACGCCGCGGCTCACCGCGCGGATCCTCGAACGGCTCCCGGACCGGCTGCGCGCCAAGCTCGTCGATCTCGTCGCGACCTCGGCGGCCTCCGACCATGGCGACGTCGTGCAGGTCGCGCTCCAGCGCTTCATCGAGCACGAGCAACAGGAATCATTCGACGCGGCGGACACGCTGTGTCGTGAGGTCCGGCGCGGCGAGATGGCCGAGCTCGGCACGTTGCCTTCGATCGAAGCCCTCCGGAGGGGACAGGCCGACCTGCTCGTCATGACCGGCTCGTATGCCCCGGGGCGAGGATGGATCTGTACGAGCTGCGAGACCGTCACGAACGGACCGGAGCAGCTCGCCGACACCTGTCCCTGTGGGGGCGCGCTCACCGGCGTCGACCTCCGCGAGCACCTCGTCCAGCTCGCCGAACGCACGGGGTGCGGCTTCGAGCGCGTGAGCGTTCACGACCAGCTCGCCGAGCTCGGGGGCGTTGGCTGCCTGCTGCGGTACGCGCGCCCCACCGTGGCCTGCACGACGCCCCTGACGACCCCGACGCCCCCCGACGACGATCCGGCCGAGTGAGCCGCCGATGTCCGGCCGTCGGACATCATCACCGCGCGCGCGACTTCCGGACCGCGTTGACGATGACGAGCCCGAACAGCAGCGCGGCGCCGCCGAAGAACCCGACCCCGAGCGTCTGATCGGCCGGAAACAGCACGGCGGTGAGGATCAGCGCGTAGACCGGCTCGAGGTTGACCGTGACGGCGACCATGAACGGCGACAGCGTGCGCAGCACGTGGAGGATCCAGATCTGCGGGATCACCGTGCACATCACGGCGAGCACGCATAGCCAGAGCACGTCCGGCGCCGCGAGCTGCCACGGCGCCACGAACTGCGACGGCACGACGGCGAAGCACGCCGACACGACCAGCGCCGCAGCGGCCAGCTCGTACAGCATCAGGCGCTCGGGAGGCTCGCGCCGCGCCAGCTTGCCGTTGAGCACGCCGAAGATCGCCGCGAGCACCGCGGAGCCGAGCCCCAGCGCGAGCCCACGCGGCGACGCGTGCAGCTCGAGCTGGATGAGCAGCGACGCGGCCACGACCACGAGCGCGCCGATCACCAGCTCGCCCACGTCGACCCGGCGGCGGAACACCAGCGGCTCGACGAGCGCCGTGAAGAACGTGATGGTCGACAGCGACAGCACCGCGGTCGCCACGCCGGCCTCCTTGATCGCGCCGTAGAAGCACAGCCAGTGCAGCCCGATCAGCGTGCCGACCAGCCCGTACTGCACGGCCGCGCGCCGCGGGATCCGGATCGCCAGCCCCCGCAGCGGCACGAGCGCCGCGAGGATCGCGACGACGACGATCAGCCGGTACCAGACGAGCGGCACCGCCTGGATCGAGATCTGCCGCCCGAGGATCGCCGTCGCGCCCCACAACAGCACGATCACCTGCAGCGACGCGTGCGCCGCCGGCCGCGACAGCTCCGGTGCCGCGGGTGACGTCACTTCCGTGACTTCGCGTCCGCTTCCTTCTTCGCCTTGAGCTCCGCCGCGGCCTTCGCCCCGGCGGCTTGCTTCGCCTTGAGGTCTGCGGCCGCCTTGGCGTCGGCATCCTTCTTCGCCTTGGCGTCGGCGTCCTTCTTCGCCTTGGCGTCGTCCTTGGCCTTGGCCTTGTCCTCGGCATCCTTCTTCGCCTTGAGGTCGGCCGCCACCTTCGGATCGACGGCGACCTTCGCCTTGGTGTAGTCCGTCACCTTGCCGTCGAGCTTCTTGGGCGGGTCGTCCGCGAGCGCGGTCGCGCTGGAGAGCAACGTGGCCAGGAGGAGGGCGGTGCGAAGGGAAGTCATCATCGCGCCATTCTGCTACGTCGGCGCGAGCCGCGACAGCGTGCAACCCAAGGTGCTACTCCCTCCCCTCCCTTTGGCTGATCCATCCCACCCCGCTCCGCACCCACCCGCGGCCGTCGGCAGCGCCCCACCCGCGGCGCCTGCCGCGCCCAGCGTGCTGCGCCCGGGGTTGCGCCTGAGCGAGCGCGTGCGGTTTCCGCCCGAGCTGCCGATCACCGCGCGCGTGATCGACATCGCCAACGCGATCGACGAGCACCCGGTGATCATCGTGGCGGGCGAGACCGGCTCGGGCAAGACGACGCAGCTGCCGAAGATCTGCCTCGCGATGGGGCGCGGCGCGCACGCGTACATCGGCTGCACGCAGCCCCGCCGGATCGCGGCCACCAGCGTCGCGACGCGCGTCGCCGAGGAGCTCGAGACGGTGCTGGGCGACGTCGTCGGCTACAAGGTGCGGTTCAACGACCGGGTCAAGAAGAACTCCTACGTGAAGTTCATGACCGACGGCATCCTGCTCGCCGAGATCCAGGGCGACCCGCTGCTGCGCGGCTACGACACGATCATCATCGACGAGGCCCACGAGCGCAGCCTCAACATCGACTTCCTCCTCGGCTTCCTCAAGCAGCTGATGCCGCGCCGCCCCGACCTCCGCGTCATCGTCAGCTCGGCGACGCTCGAGACCGAGCGGTTCGCGAGCTTCTTCGGCGGCGCGCCGGTGATCCAGGTGTCGGGCCGCACCTACCCGGTCGACGTGCTGTACCGGCCGCCGCGCGAGGACGAGGCCGAGCTCGCCGACGTCGTCGCCAACACGGTCAACGAGATCACCGAGCTCGATCCGCGCAACGACGTGCTGGTGTTC
>JAPLLF010000787.1 GCA_026387715.1 Pseudomonadota bacterium | reverse complement strand
CGGCGTCTCGGCCGTGATGGGGAGGCCGGCGCGCTCGAGCGCGGCCTTCCAGGCGGCGGCGTCGGGCAGGCGCTGGTTGAGCGACGCGACGATCACCGACACGTCCGGATCGAGCACGTCGAGCGCGACGCGATCGGCGTCGCGGATCGTGAGGGGCTCGCCGCCGACCGCGACCAGCTTGCCGCCCGTGAGGCCCTGGCGGATCGCGGCCGCGGTCGCGAACATCGGGCGCGGGTGCTCCGCGGTGTAGGCCTCGAGCGCGCTGCGAAACGGCAGGTCGGCCATCCGGCGCAACCGGCCGACGTAGCCCGTGGTGTTCGGCGTCTCCCATGCGTCGCCCGACACGACGAGCCAGAGCTGCTCGTTCGCGCCGCGCGCGGGCACCACGCGGAGCCCGAGGCTGGTCTTGGCCAGCGTGGTGCGGATCGCGTGCGACACGAGCGGCTCGGCCGCGACCGACACGTAGGCGTCGAGCCCGACCTTGCCGGCGAGCACGTCGGCGACGGTGGCCTTGGTGGGAGTGTCGTCGTTGGCGCCGAACCGGCGATCCGGCCACAGGCGGCCCACGAAGAACGCGCACAGCACGACCAACCCAGCGCACGTCGCGACCCCGATCTTGGGACGCTTGCGCTGGAGCTTGATGAGGTCGGGGTCGATCGCGTCCTTGGCGATCGGGCCGACCGGGGCCCCGTCCTCGTATTTGGCTGGTTCGCTCATGACCGTCGAGATGCGCATCCTAACGGAGGCAACGACACCGTACCACCCACATCGGTTGCGGGTTACGGTGCCGACGTGTCCGACGAGCGCCTCACCTCGAGCCGCGACAAGCCCCTCGGGGTCGCGGAGGTCATCCGGCTGGCAGGCCGGATCCTCGACGGTCTGGGCCTGGTCTGGCTCGAGGGCGAGGTCACCCAGGTGTCGAAGGCCGGATCCGGCCACCTGTACTTCTCGCTCGCCGACCGCGGCACCGTGCTGCCGGCGGTGATGTGGTGGCGCGACGTCCAGCGGCTCGCCTTCGCGATCGCGCCCGGCAAGCGGCTGCGCGTCCGCGGCCGGATCGGCGTCTACGATCGCGACGGCAAGATGCAGCTCTACGTCGACTTCGCGGAGCCCGCGGGGCTCGGCGCGGACGCCGCCGCGCTCGAGGCGCTCAAGGCCAAGCTCGCCGCCGAGGGGTTGTTCGCGCCCGGCAAGAAGCGCCCGCTGCCGAAGTTTCCCCGGCGGATCGGGGTGGTGACCTCGAAGAACGGCGCCGCCATCCACGACATCATCCGCACCGTGCAGCGCCGGCTGCCGACGCCGATCCTGATCGCCGACGCGCTGGTGCAGGGTCCCAACGCGCCGGCGCAGCTCGTCCAGGGCATGGCGATGGTCGTGCGCGCCGGGGTCGACGTCTTGATCATCGGCCGCGGCGGTGGCGCGGTGACCGATCTGACGGCGTTCAACCACGAGCGGGTCGTCCGCACGATCGCGCGGTGCCCGGTGCCGGTGATCTGCGCGGTCGGCCACGAGACGGATCTGTCGCTCGCCGACCTCGCCGCCGACGTGCGCGTGTCGACCCCGACCGCGGCCGCCGAGCACGTGGTGCCCGACGGCGCGGCGCTGCGCGACATCATCACCAAGGAAGCGCGCCGGCTCGACCGCGAGATCCGCCACGTCCTCGAGCGCGCGGCGCAGGACCTCGATCGCGCCGCGCTCGCCCTCCACGCCCGCGTCGAGCGGCGGATCGGCCAGGCCCAGGCCCAGCTCCACG
>JAPLLF010000334.1 GCA_026387715.1 Pseudomonadota bacterium | reverse complement strand
GCCAACGGCATCGTCGATCCCTTCGAGGACGAGATCCTCGAGGACATGCGCGTCGCGTGCGGCGTCTCGCTCGAGGATGCCGAACGCATCGTCGAGCTCTTCCAGGCGAAGTACGAGACTTGATCCCGCCGGGGTCAGACGAGCTGCTCGCGCTGATCGCGGCCAACCCGACCGATCTCGCGACCCTGCTCGTCTACGCGGACTACTTCGAGGAGCAGGCCGACCTCGATCGCGCGCGGTTCCTGCGCCTCGAGCACCGGCTGCGCGCCGCGGTCGCGCCGCTCACCGCCTCCCACCTCACGCTCGCCGAGACGATCCGGAAGCTCGGCGAGCGGATCGAGGCCAGGCCGGATCAGGCGGCGTGGATCGAGGCGGTGTCGACGCCCCGGATCCGGGGCACGACGTGGGTGGGCAACAGCGGCGTGAGCGAGTTCACCGGGCGCTTCCTCGACGATGGCGCGCTGAACTACACCCAGTCCAGCGGCACGTTCCAGAACGGCACGTGGAAGCAGTACGGCAGCGTCGTGCTGTTCGAGATGAACCGTCACTACGCGGAGTACCTCGGCGTGATCCTGCAGGGCGCGATCGTCGGCAAGGCCAAGAACGTGTCCAAGTCGACGTGGGACTGGCGGCTCGAGCCGACGGCGGTGGTCGTCGAGGTCCCGGCCGACACGAACCACACCATCTATCCGTACACGCCCCCCGCGACCAGGACGAAGGCGAAGCGCAAGCGCAAGCGCGCGCCTGCCGCCGTGCCGACGACGTCGAAGCCGGCCGCAAAGCTATCGAGGCCAGCGGCGAAGAGACAGGGGAAGCCAGCGAAGTCGGCGACGAAGCAGGGAAAGCCAAAGCCCGGAAAGCCGACGATAAAGCCGTCCGGGGCGAAGCGGGATCCTGCTCCGCCGACGCGCCGCGCGAAGCCGCGCGCGAAGCCGACGCGCTGATTCAGCTAGTTCGGCGGGGCGATCCGGATCAACCGGTGGTTGATCAGATCGAAGATCAGCTTGAGCGTCTCGAGCCGCGCCATGCCCGACACGACGAGGAGATCGTCGAGCGACGAGATGCCGTCCATCATCGAGAACAGGAAGCCCGCGCGGTGATCGAGGTTGAGCGAGGTCAACGACGGGAGCTTCGACAGCGCGACGATCGGGTGCGGCACGTGGGCGAGGTCCCCGATCTGATCGAGGTAGTAGGCCTCGTCGCGCACCGGCGCAGGGACCGCCGATTCGGTGGGCGCGGAGCCGGGCGCGTGCGTGAACGGCGGGGGGATCGTGACGCTCGGGACGGCCTGGTGCAGCACCCCCGCGACGCGCTCGACCGATCGCGAGGTCGAGCCGACCGGGCCGAACGGCGCGAGCGCCACCGCGAGCTCGGCGACGTTCTGCCACCGCGACTCGGGTTCCTTCGCGAGGCAGCGATGGATCACCGCCTCGAGCTCGGCGGGAATGTCGGGTCGCAGGCCGACGAGCGACGTCGGCGCGTCCTTGAGGATCGACGCGCACACCTCGGGCATCGTGCCGCTCGCGAACGGCGAGTCGCCGCCGAGCAGCTCGAACAGCGTGACCCCGAGCGCCCACACGTCGCTCCGCGCATCAACATCCCGCGAGCTGCGCAGCTGCTCGGGCGACATGTAGCGCGGCGAGCCGATCACGGTCGACGTCTGCGTCAGCTTCGAGCGCCCACCATCTCGCCCTTCTCGCCCTTCGGTCTCCCACGTCTGCTTGGAGATCCCGAAGTCGAGCAGCTTGACGGTCGACGAGCCATCGGCGCGCGCCGCCAGGAAGAGGTTCGCGGGCTTGATGTCACGGTGGACCATGTCGTGGACGTACACCTCGACGAGCGCCTCGCAGGCCTCGAGCAGGTAGCGGATCGCGTCGCTCACCGCCAACGGCCCTTGGGCCGCCACGACGTGCTCGAGATCGTCGCCCTCGAGGTACTCCATGACGATGTAGGGCGTGGACTCGAGCTCGCCGATGTCGAGCACGCGCGCGACGTGCTCGCTCTGGATCTTCGCGGCCGAGCGCGCCTCGCGCCAGAACCGTTGGACGGTCTCGGGAGTCTTCGCATCGCCGTGCAGGAACTTGAGCGCGACGCGTTGCTCCAGGTGGACGTTCGTCGCCGCGTAGACCACACCCATCCCACCGCTACCGATCTCGCGCTCGAGTCGATACTTGCCAGCCACCACCGCCCCGACCTCGAGCGAGAATCCCATAGACGGAAGATAGCGTGAACAGCGTTACGTTGGCGACAGATATAGAAGTGACTCGTCGTCGCAGGAAGCGATCACCTCGCTCAGGTCCCACAACGTGCGCCATCGTCGTACCCGGCCGCATATCCCGGGCCGTGTAGCAGCTGTCGTACGCGGTCGCATACCCGGCGAGGAAGCTTAGCCGATCAACGCCTTGACCAGCGTGATCGTATCGTCGTCGTCGGTCTCGAGGTGACCGGGGACCAGCAGCTTGACGAACGCGCCGTCGAGCTCCACCGAGCCGCCCGCGGCCACGATCCGCCCGACGATCGCGCGCACCACGTTCGAGGTCAGGAGGTGGGCGGTCTCCTCGGGCGTATCCGTCGATACGTAGACCGCGGCGTCGAACGGCGCGTCGCCGGTCTGGATCTCCTTCTTGAAGATCTTCACCAGCTTCTTGGTGAGGCCCTCACGCGTGAACGTCGCCTGCACCGCGGTCTGCTTCGGGAGCGTGAACGCGAGCTCGGTCGTCTCGTCGCCGGCCACCTGCACGCCGCCGACGTCCGTCGAGGTCGCCAGATAGCTGCGCTGCACCATGATCCCCATCGTCTCGAGCTCGGACATCGTCCCTCGCCTTCCACGCCGAGCGTATCATCGGAGCTCTCAGAGGAGCAGCAGCGCCGCCGCGACCGGGGCGCCCGTCGCCTGCCCGATCGCGGTCGCGTACAGGTGCACCTGCGCCTCGTACACGAACCGCGCGAGGCCGAGCTCGTCGTCGGTCTTGAAGTCGACGACCGTCCACACGCCGCCGTCGAGGAACGCGAGATCGACGATGCCCTCGATCAGCGTGTCGTCGACGTAGACCACCACCGGCACCTCGCGCCGCAGCTCGGTCGCCGCGCGCGCGCGCGCGAGCAGCGGGTGCGCGAGCGCGGCGGTGACCGCGACGATCGCGTGCGCGACCTCGTCCGGGGTCGCGCCGAGGAGCCGGGCCTGGTTGTGCGCGAGCGCCATGACCTGATCGGGACGGTGCAGCTCGATCGCGGCCAGGATCGCGTGCACCAGCGTGCCGAACCGCGTGCCGTTCGGACGTGCGCGCCGCGACGTCGTCGTCTGCTCGATCGCGACGGGCATGTGGGGGCTCGGATCGAGCCCGCGCGTCGCCGCGACGTACGCGAGCCGGACTCGGTGACCGGCAAGATCGCGTAGGACCGCGTGCCGCCGACCCCGTGCGCGTACGTGCGGCGCTGCGCCCACGCGGCGTGGAGCGCCTCGCTCTGCCCCGCGGCGAGCTTCGCCGCGTCGGTGTCGGCCGCGAGGATCTGGCGCTGCCGCACGCCGCCGGCCTCCGGGTGATCGAGGCCGAGCACGCTCGGATCCCACCACACGACCCGATGCGCGCCGGCCCGGGGCACGTGCAGGCCCGGCGCGACCGCGTCGGCCACCCCACGGCTGCAGTTCATCGGACGCATCAGCACGCTGTCGTCCCCGAACGGCGGACACGCGGGCGCCACCGCGGGCGCGCGTCGCTGCGCCGGGTGCGGGTGGATCGCCGGCGCCAGCGGCTCGAGCCAGCTCGAGCGCTCCTCGTCGCCGACGACCGGCACCACGAGCAGATCGCGCGCGCGCGTCGCCGCGACGTACGCGAGCCGGACCGCCTCCTCGCGATCACGCGCGACGATCTCGGGCGCGCGCTCGGCGAGCTCGACGGGCGTGCACCGCGCCAGCGGCGCCAGCCACACGTGCCGCACCGGATCGATGTGGCGCGACGGCCGATCGCTCGCGAGGGCCGACGTCGGATCGCACAGGATGACGATCGGGAACTCGAGCCCCTTGGCGGCGTGCACCGTCATGATGCGCACGCCCTCGGTGGCCTCCTCGACGACGGTCGCGTCGGCCTGCCGCGTGCCCTTCTCGGCATCGGCGGCGAGCCGCTCGACGAAGGAGCGGAACGAGGTCGCGCCGCGCGCCTCGAACCGCCGCGCGAGATCGAGCACGCGCACGACGTTGGCGAGCGCCTGCTCCCCCGCCGGCCACACCGCGAGCCCGGCGTGCGCGCGCGTGATCGCGAGCAGGCGCGCGAGCGAGTCGGCGATCGGGCGGCGGTTGCGCTGCTGGTGCAGGTCGCCCAGGATCGCGAGCGCGTCGGCGATCTCGCGGCCCGCGGGCCACATCGGCACCACCGGGGTCAGCGGATCGAGCCGGTGATGCGCGTGGAGGTACGCGAGCAGATCCTCGTCGTGGAACGCGAAGAACGGCCCGCGCAACGTCGCGTAGACGCTGAACTGATCGTCGGGCCACTCGATCGCCGCGAGCGCGTTGCGCACCGCCTCGGACTCCTCGCGCTCGTGGAACGCGCGCCCGCCGACCAGCACGTGCGGCAGCCCGCGCGCCTCGAGCGCGCGGATGTACGGTCGGGTGAGGTCCTGGTTGTAGGCCTGCATCCGGCGGAACATCAGGCAGATGTGCCGCGCCGCCACCGGGACGCGCGCCGCGCCCTCGCCGGACCGCTCGCTGACGGTCCAGCCGCTGCGCGCGACGAGGAACTCGACGAACGCGCCGACCGCATCGGGGTACGACTCCTCGATCACCTTGTTGAGCACGTCGCCCCGGTAGCCGTACGGCGACGGCACGGGCAGCGCGACGAGGCTCGGCTGGGTGGGGTGCTCCGCGCGGTGCGGCTCGAGCGCGACGTAGGCCGCCTGCCCCGCGCCGACCATCGCGGGCGCGAACGCGGCGTTGATCGCGGCCTGGATCGACGGCACCGCGCGGAACGAGGTCGACAGGTGCAACAACGTCGCGCCGCCGCCGAGCAGGCGCTGCTTGAACGCCTCGTAGACCGCGACGTCCGCGCGCCGGAACCGATAGATCGCCTGCTTGGGATCGCCGACGACGAACAGCTTGCCCGGCGGCGCGCCGGCGACGAGCAGCTCAAGGATCTCGACCTGCAGCGGATCGGTGTCCTGGAGCTCGTCGACGAAGAAGTGCGTGAAGCGCGCCGCGAGCTCCGCGCGCATCGCCGCGTCGTCGCGCAGCAGATCGCGCGTGCGCACGAGCAGATCGAGGAAGTCGAGCCGACCGGTGCGGGCCTTGTGGCGCTCGTACTCGGCAACGAGCGGCGCGAGCTCGACGTGCAGGCACGCCGCGAGATCGGCGTCCGCCGCGACGAGAAACGCGTCGAGCGCGGCGCGCGCCGCGTCCTTGATCGCCAGGGCGTCGACGCGCGGGAGATCCACCGCGAACGAGCGCGACGAGCCACCCTTGTAGCGCCACTCGTACCAGCGCCCCACCTCGACGAGCTCGGCCTCGAGCCCGTCGTGATCGCGGACGCGGAGCGCCTCGCGGCGCGCGAGCTCGCCGAGCCACAACCGCAGGCGCTCCGCGAGCTTGACCAGCGCGTCGCCCGGGTTGCCGCGCGGCCCGAGCGCCGCGAGCTCGTGGAGCG
>JAPLLF010001260.1 GCA_026387715.1 Pseudomonadota bacterium | reverse complement strand
TCGATCTCGTCGGGCGACGGCAGCCCGACCTCCGCGAGCCCCAGCTGTCGTCGGCGCTCGAGCATCCTGAGGATCAGGTCGCGACTCTCCTTCGTGACCCGCATCAGCTCGACGCCCATGCCGAACACCGCCTTGGGGTTGGCGGGATCCGGCTCGCGGACGACCATCACGCGGCCGAGCCCGACGATCACCGGCGTGTCGTTGGCGAGGCGCAGCTCGAACTTCAGCTCGGTGCCGATCGGGTGCAGCGCCTTGGTCGGCAGGAACAGCCCCGCCTTGCCGACGTTGGGTGCGAAGCGCTGCACCAGCACGTCGACGTCCTCGTAGCGGAGCTTGATCCGCAGGACGATCGGAGGGCGAGCAGGTTCCGTCACGATCGTGGACGAGTATCCCGCTCGCCGAGGACCCAGGTCAAACTCTCGATCGCGCCCCCCCAAGGACGCGGTCAGCGCTGGGCGCCGAGCTGGGCGATGGCCCGGTCGAGCCGGGCGGTCCCTGCCAGCAGAGGGCTGGCGAGGTCGCCCCGGGCGTCGAATCGAGCCCGCACGGTCCGCAGCGTGAAGCTCCGCGGCGCCAGGCCGACGGAGACCTCGTCCCAGCCGATCGGGGTCGACACCGGCGCGCCGTCGGCCGCCCGCAGCGAGTAGGGCAGCACGAGCGTCTTGGCGACGAACTGCTTGTGATCGAGCAGCAGCCGCCCGTGGCGCTTGTCCTTCTCGTTCTCGATCGTGACCTTGTCGGGGAGCAGCTGGATCAGCAGGTCGGCGATGCCGCGGCCGAACCGCTCGCACTGCTCGAACGTGTGGCCCGCGCCGATCGGCACGAGGATGTGCAGGCCGCGCTGCCCGCTCGTCTTCACCACGCTGGGCAGCTCGAGCAGCTCGAGGATCCGCCGCACCGCGAGCGCGACCTCGATCGTCTCTTCCCACCACGTCGTGCGGTCGCCTGGGTCGAGATCGATCATCGCGAAGTCGGGCTCGGCGAGCGCGGCCAGCCGGCTCGCGAACCCGTGGTAGGTGAGCCCCGCCTGGTTCACCATCCACAGGAGCGCGTCGCCGTTCTCGATGACGACGCGGCGCACGCCGTCGACCCACGCGGCGCGCAGGTAATCGGGTGCGCGGGGTGGCATCCGGTGCTGGTACCAGTCGAACTCGTCGATGCCGTCCACCCACCGCTGCGTCACGACCGGCCGATCCATGAGGTGCGGGAGCAGCAGCGGCGCGACGTGCCGGTAGTAGCCGACGATGTCCTGCTTGGTGATCCCGTCGCGCGGGTACAGCACCTTGTCGGCGTTCGACAGCGGCGGCGGCGGCGACAGGCTGCGGTGCCAGTCGATGGACGCTGGCTCTCGGTTCGTGGCAGGGATCGCGATCCACGGCGCCCCGTAGGCGCCGTCCAGCGGCCGCACGACGACGCCACGGATGCCGAGCGGCCCCAGCGCCGCGAGCGCGTGGTCGAGGGCGGCGGCGTCGTGGCCGAGCGTCGCCGAGGCGGTGATCCCCGCGGGCGCGCCCTCGAGCAGCGCGACGCGCTTCTCGAG
>JAPLLF010000767.1 GCA_026387715.1 Pseudomonadota bacterium | reverse complement strand
CGACGACTGCGTCGGGGTCCACGGTCGGTAGGTCTTCACGTCCCCATCCGATCAATTTCGGATCGAGTCGTCCATCCGGATCGTGTGTTCAGTCCGGAGGGACGCGGATCGAGGGCCTTCTATGGCCTACACGCTCCTAGTTGCAGGCGTTGGCGACGGCCTGACAGTCGCGGGCCACGCACGCCGGGTCGTTCAGGCAGTTCGCGGCGCACGCATCGAGGCGAAACAGCGCGACCGCGTGGGTCGGCGCGGTGCGCGCGATGCAGCCGCAGATGCACGCCGGATCGTCGGCGCACGACACCTGGCAGATCGCGGCGGTCCGGCACGTCGTCGATCCGGACGGTTGCGCGCCGCAGTTCTTGCCGAAGATGCACGCCGCGCGCGCGGTGCAGTCCTGGGCGGCGAAGCATTCGGTGAACGACGGCGTGCGTCCACAGTCGAGCACGCACGCGGTATAGGCGAGGTCGCACGACTGCAGCGACGCACAGCCCTTCGCGCACGCGCTGGCGTGCGCTTCGTCGACGGGATCGCCGCCCCAGACGTCGGCGGCATCGACGGTCGGCGTCGTGATCCCGATCGCGGATCCGGCCGCCGAGCCGACCACGACCACCACGGGGCGCGGCTCGGGCTCACCGCGGGCGGCGATCGCGATCGCGACCGCGGCGACCGCGGCGATCGCGGCGATCGCGACGGCTGCGAGCGGCCACTTGGAGCGCGGCGCGAGCGGCGCCTGCGTGATCGTTGTTCGCCCTGGCGCGGCGGCGGCCGGGACGCTCGAGCCGTACGTCGGAGGCGCCTGCGTGATCGGCGCGACGAAGCCGACCACCGGTGCGCTCGAGCCGAGGTTCGCGCTCATGTTCGAGCCGTAGGCGTGCGCCGGGGGTGGCGCGTTCGAGCCGTACGCCTGGATCGGCGGCGCCGTCGACGGTGCGTAGCCCGTCGCGTCGGTGCCAAAGCTGGATCCCGTCACCGCCACCGACGGGAAGCCGGCGCCGCTGGCGAGCGGCAACGCCGCGACCGCCGCCGCGAGCTCCCGCGCGGTCGTGAACCGCTGCGCTGGATCGACGGCCAGCGCGCGCGCGAAGAACGCCACGAGGGCTGGGGGCACGTTCGGCAGGTACGCCGTGATCGGATCGGGCTGCTTGGTGAGCACCGACACGTAGAGCGCCTGCATCGTGTCGCCGCGATACGGCAGCTGCCCGGACAGCATCTCGTACATCATCACGCCGACCGCCCACAGGTCGGCGCGCGGATCGACCTTGCTCGCGTCGCGCAGCTGCTCGGGGGCCATGTACGCGAGCGTGCCGGTGCACCACGCCGCGCGCGTGCGCGGCGCCGAGCGCGTCGAGCAGCTCGAGCCCGATCCGCCGGATCTCGACCTGCGGCAGCCCGCCGCGCGCGACGTTGCGCAGCGGCACCCCCTCGAGCAGCTCCATCGCGAGGTACAGCTCGCCCTCGGGGGTGCGCCCGGCGTCGAGCACCGAGACGATGCCGGGGTGGCCGATCGCGGACGGCGCGCGGGCCTCGGCGAGGAAGCGCTCCTGGACGGCGGCGTCGAGCTGCAGGTGCGGGCGCAGCATCTTGAGCGCGACGAACGCGCCGGTGTAGCGATGCCGCGCGCGGAGCACGACGCCCATGCCGCCGCTGCCGAGGGTGGCCTCGACGACGTACCTGCCGTCGACGATCCGGCCGACGCTGTCCTCGCTCATGGCCCGACGAGCCTACCGCCGTTTGCCGATCCCACGCGCTCCGCTCAGGGCATCTCGATGAGCCCGACGAGATTCCCGAACGGATCCGCGATGATCGCGGTGCGGATGCCGCCGCCGACGTCGTGCGGATCCTCGACCGCCACCGCGCCCGCGCCGACGCCCAGCGCGAAGCTGGCGTCGATCCGGTCGACGCGCCAGTACGCGACCGCGCCGCTGGGTCCAGGCGCTCGCACGGACACGTCGGGATCGAGGCCGAGCTCGCTGCCGGCGACGTCGAAGCCGACGTAGAACGGCTGATCGAAGTACGGCGCCTTGCCGGTGAGCGTGATGTAGAACGCCTTGGCCACCACGAGATCGGGCGCCTGGTAGATCACCGTGCGCAGGCCGCGCAGCACAGGACCCTCGGGCGGCTTGATGGCCGCCTTCTTGTCCTGGTGCGTCTTGCGCGGCGGCGTGTCGACGAGCGTCGTCTTGAGCGACGAGGCCTGGGCCTGCTTCGGCTTGGCCGCGGGCTGCTTGGCCGCGGGCTGTTTGGCCTTCGCCTTCTTCGTGGCGGCCATGACTGGTCCTACTCGTCGTCGAAGTGAAAGTTCTTGGGATCCTTGTCCATGATCCGCTCCAGCGCGGCTTCTTCGAGCAGGTCGATCATGCGCTGACCGCCGTACTTCTTCATGAGCTTGTCGTCGTACTCGTCGGCGATCAGCGCGACGTCGCGGAGCGTCGCGAGCAGCTCCTCGTCGTCGAGGGTCGTGCCGCCGAGGATCGTGTGCGTGAACAGCACCGTCTGCTCGCCGGGATCCCACGCGAACGCGCCGAACCGCAGGTGCGCGTTGAGCTCGAGGAGCTGCTTGGCGAGCGGGCCGTCGACGTCGACGCCCTTCACGAGCTGCGACGCGCAGCGGACCATCGCCTTGTTGTCCCCCCACGGCACCACGCTGATCATCACGTAGGCCGAGCCCTGCTTGATGACGTACAGCGAGTCGTCGATCTTCCGGTAGGCCGGGCTATCCTGGAGCGTCTTCTCGATCTGGAGCGCGGTCGCTACTTCGGCAGGATTCATGAGCCCGTTGTTAACACGGG
>JAPLLF010001234.1:1044-1814 GCA_026387715.1 Pseudomonadota bacterium | reverse complement strand
GATCGACGACGGCAGCCGGCTGTACTGGGCGTCGGTCCAGCACGAGAACTTCAGCGCCTTCAGCGGCCCGGTCGTCGCGATGGGCTACGACGGGAGCGCGATCACGCCGCGCACGACCGAGTACGGGGCACCCGTCGCGGTGCAGGCGGGCCAGCTCTACTATCGCCACGACGAGGGGCTCGCGCGCGTCCCGGTCGCGGGAGGTGCCGCGCAGGTCATCGCGACGGGGCTCGCCGACACCACCTACACCGACCGCGCGATCGACGATGCGTATGCGTACGCGGCGACCGCCGCGGCGCCGTACGCGATCCGCCGGTTCCCGGTCGCCGGCGGCCCTAGCGAGCTGGTGCTCGAGGCCAACCGCGGCGACGTCGAGGTCTCGCTCGATCCACCCCACGACCTGCGGCGCGACGGCGACTCGCTGTACTTCCTGCAGCGCATGGCCGGCGAGGTCGACGTGCTGTACCGCGTCCGGCTCGAGGGCCCGCCCGTCGCGGAGCCGATCGCGCAGGCGGCCGAGCTCGGCGCGCCGGTGTTCGACGCGACCGCGATCTACGTCGCTTACCAGCGCGGGGGCGGCGACGCGCCGATCGAAGGCGTGATCGCCCGCATCGCGAAGTGACGCTTCACTCGACGACGATCGCGACCGCCGGATCGAGCAGGTAGCCGCGCTCGCCGCTGATCAGCACGCCGCGCAGCCCGACCTTGCGCAGCGTGGTGAGCGCGACGTGCACGCGATTGACCGCGGCGGCCTGCGCGATCCGCTCGCC
>JAPLLF010001234.1:0-1011 GCA_026387715.1 Pseudomonadota bacterium | reverse complement strand
GACGCGATGACGCGCGAGCGCCGCGACCAGCAGGCGGAGCGGCTGCCGGCGCGTGAGATCGACGTCGTCGACCGCGCCGGGCGGCCGGAACGCGCTGCAGCCAGCGCGCACGATCAGGGCGTTGTCCGCGCGCGCTCGAGTCGGCGACACGAGCACGCGCAACGCGAACCGCGGATCGTCGCCCGGCGCGCTCGCGACCACCGCGCGGCCCTCTGCCACGCGCGCCGCGCCATCCAGCGTCGACCGCTGCAGGCGATGAATGGCCAGCGTGCCGAGCAGAGCCGGCTCGCTCTGGCAGGCCGCGGCGAGCCGATCGGCGCTCGCGAACGCCGCGTCGGCGGCGACCGGATCGCCGGCCCGCGCGTGCGCGGCCCCGCGCGCGGCCTCGATCAGCGTCTCGTAGCGCTGGGCGCCGACCGCACGGATCGCGGCCGCGGCCTGATCGAGCAGCACATGCGCCTCCCGGAGCTCGCCGCGCTCGAGGTACGCGCACGCCAGGTAGTACAGCGCGCTGCCCTCGCGGTGGCGGTTGCCGAGGTCGCGGAACACCTGGACCGCCTCGGCGTGGTGCGCGATCGCGGCATCCGACTCGCCGGTCTCCTGGCACAGCACGCCGAGCCCGCTCGTGATCGCGGCGACGAGCTGGCGCGCGCCCAGCGACCGCGCGAGCGCGAGCGCGACGGTCAGGCGCTCGCTGGCGATCGCGAACTCCTCGCGGAACAGCGCGATCACCGCGCGCTCGTAGCCCATCGCGGCGATGCCCTCCTGATCGCCGATCACGCGGTAGAGCTCCATCGCGTGCGCGAGCTCGACGTCCGCCGTCGCCAGCTCGCCCTCGCGGCGCAGCGCGTGCCCGAGGTGTGCGCGCGCCGCGGCCTGGCGCGCGAGGCTCATCGGATCGCCCGCCTGCAGGCGACCGAGCGCCTGCTGGTACCGCGCGCGCGCGTCGGCGGTCGCGCCGGTGACCTCCACGAGCTCGCCGATCCGGATCTCGGCGAGCGCGACCGACGT
>JAPLLF010000568.1 GCA_026387715.1 Pseudomonadota bacterium | reverse complement strand
ACGCACAACCTGCTGAAGCTGTGGCGGTCGGCCACGGCGAAACGGCAGGCGCTGATGCTCGCTGCTTGATCTTCGACCTCGCCAGAGCCCGGAGTCAGAGCACCAGCCCGGCTGGGTCCAATGCGCTACAGGCTCCTAGCCCGCGAGCTGGTCGACGAGCCGCGCCGCGAGGCCGTCGGCCGCATCGGGATCCGGCAGGCTGCCGTAGATCGCGGCGATGTCGCGCAGCGGCGCGTCCTCGTGCCCGACCCCGCTGCCGTAGCGGCCGTACGGGATCTCGGCCTTGCGCAGCGACACCTGGCCGATCGGCCGGATGAAGCCCTTGTGCAACGCGGTCCCGACGCGCGCCGGGCAGCGGCACGGGTTCATCGGGTTGACGTGCTCGCAGCGCGGCGCGAGGTAGTCACCGACCTTCTTGCGCGCGCGCGACAGCCGCACCTTGTACGCGCTCTCCGTGATCCCCAGGCACGTCGCGGCCGGGCCGTCGGCGAGCTTGAGGACGTGGCACACGACGAACGCCGCGCGCTCGCCGGGGGGCAGGCAGTTGATGACCGAGGTCATGCAGCCCTGCTTGAGCTCCCACAGCATGAAGTCGCGCTGCGGATCGCTGAGCGAGCGCACGACGTCGGTGCGCGTCGCCTCGCTGCGCAGCGTCTCGTCGAGGATGTCGAAGTTCACCTCGGGCTGGCGCGGCAGGCGCTCGTCGAGCAGCGCGCTCGCGAGCCCGAGCAGCCAGACCTCGGTCGCCGACGCCTCCGCCGGACACTCCGCCAGCTTGCCCAGGGCGACCTCGAACACGTCGCGCAGGTAGCGCTCGGCGCGCTCGCGATCGAGCGTGAGCCGGAACACGAAGTTGTACAGCCGCTTCCAGTGCGGCTCGACGAGCGCGTGCACTCGATCGCGGTCGGGCCGTACCATCGAGCGAGCTTACACGAAGCCATGCTACCGTGAGGACGATGACCTCGCGGCTGGGCTGGTTGGTGCTCGTCGCCGGCGTGATGACGGGCTGCTACAATCCGCCGAAGCCGGCGTGTGGCTTCTTCTGTGGCCCCGGGGGTGCGTGCCCTGCGAGCTACACGTGCAACGCGATCGATCAGCGGTGTCACGCGAACGGCTCGCCGAGCGACCTCGTGTGCAGCACGCTGGACGCGCCGCTCGCCGACGTGCTGCCCGTGGTCGACGGCAAGGTCGACGGGATGATCGACGGGATGATCGACGCGATGCCCGACGCCTCCGCTGACGCGATGCCCGATGCCCGCCCGCTCGACGCGATGCCCGACGCGATGCCCGACGCGATGGTGGATGCCCGCCCGCTCGACGCGACCCCCGACGCCTCAGCTGACGCGATGCCCGACGCGATCTGACCGTCCGGTGAGGAGCGCGAGCACGGCCGTCACCGTCCGCCAGTTCCGCGCGGTGACCGGCAGGCCGAGTTCGAGCTTGAGCTTGGCCTTGCCCGCGCCGTTGCCGTAGTGCACGAACGCCTCGCGCCCGTCGAGCACGTAGCGATCGATCGGCCCGCTGACGGGCAGCCGGGCGAGCGCGGCTGGGGTCGGCGCGCCCGCCGCGAACAGCACGTGCAGCTTCGCGTGATCCGCCTCGGCGAGGTCGGCGCTCAGAAACGGGTTGCGCGCGACGACGTCCGCCAGCTCCGCGGCGGTCCGCAGCACGACGTCCGTCGCGAACCCGAAGCGCGTCGCGACCGCGGCCTCGATCCGCGCGGCGAGCGTGGCCTCGGCGGGCGGGCGCGGCGCCCCGAACACCACGTTGCCGCTCTGGAGGTACGTCGTGACGTCGAGGTAGCCGAGCTCCACGAACACGTCGCGGAGGTCGGCCATCATCATCCGGTGGTGACCACCGACGTTGACCCCGCGGAGCCAGGCGACATAACGAGTCACGCCGGTAGCATAGTCGCGATATCCTCGCCGCGATGATGAAGTCGCCGGCGACCGAGATCCCCTTCGAGCTGCTCAAGCGCCTG
>JAPLLF010000824.1 GCA_026387715.1 Pseudomonadota bacterium | reverse complement strand
GACGCGAGGGCCGCGTAGATGCCAACCTGCACTCGCCAGAAAGACCTCAGGTCGGCGACAGCGGCGAGCCAGCCCTCCAACGTTCCCGAGGTGCTGCCGTATCCGGCCGCGATCTTGTCGTCGCCGACGTCGTCGCCGTGGAACTTCACTGCGAGGGCGTGGTCGCCCGCGAGCAGCTCGTTGCCGAACAAGAAGGCTCTGCGACCATCGATCTCGAGCCATCCAAGCTGGGACGACCGCAGCTCGAAGGTCATCCGCGTTCGATTCAGGTTCTCGACTTCGGCGAGGTACGCCACGAGGTCTTTCGCGACAGTGCTGGTCACCGGGAAGCCGAAGGCCGCGAGTTGCACAAGTTGCCGGGCGTCGGCGATGATCTGGCGCGGCACGGTGCGCTTGGACCAGGCGCCGGACTTCCAGGCCACCACGACGAACTCAGCGCCGGTCGTGATGTCCTTGGCCCAGCCGATCACAGCGACCGGGACCCACGCGGCGCGGCGGTAGTTCTTGCCTTCCTTGCCTTCGCTGACGGTATACAGGCCCGGATTTCCGTCGTCGTCCTCGAACGACCAGCCGCTGGGCAGCTGCCAGCCCGAGGGAAGCCAGCTGTCGACAACCACCGTTTCGGCCCGCGATGGGATCCATCGAGCCTCCTCCTGGGCGCGTGGCAACGCTTTTTTCAGTGAAGCGACGTCGCGCTGTTTCACGTGTGCGTCGCGGAGGTCGAACAGGAGCCGTTCGAAGTGCGCGGGGGCGTTGGCGCGCAGGTAGGCAAGCTCCTCGAGCATCGAGGTGTCCTGCAGGGCCTCCTTGATCACGGAGGCGGGGTCCAACTTGGCCTTGTCGACCAGGGCTGCGATCACGGCGTGGCAACTCGCCAATCGATCGAGTGGCGCGGTCGTCAGCACAGGAACTGGCGGTGCGACTGTCCCGGGCGCTGCAGACGCGGATGCGGTCGCAAGGGCCAGCCGGACGAGGTCCGTGCCCTTCAGCGTCTCGGTCACGACGGCCACGTCCACGACCAGCCCTTCTGCCGGGCCTCGGCGAGATCCTTCCCTGGGCTGACATCCACAAGCAGGAGCGAACGGTCGAGTACGAGGCCGGCGGTGATCGCGGCCATGCAAACGTCGACCATGCCGGCTTCACCGGCGCCGGCATCGCGGTGAGGGACGCCCAGCATCCAGCCGCGAACGGCGGCGACTCGAGGGGCACACGCGGCGCCGAGGTGCCCCAGTTGGCCGGCGCTGTGAGCTCCGAGGACCAGACACGTCGGCCACTCGCAGATGGCTGCGAGCGTGTCCATGACGCCCTCGGGCACCACCACGACGTCAACCCCCTCGCCGATGTCGGACAGCCTTCCGCCGAGGGTTCCGCGGACGGGGCACCCGCGGCGCACCATGACCTTCGGTTCCCGGTCGCGCCGGCGGGTCACCAGGTTGACCAGGCTGCCGTCTTCCAGATCCGCCAGTCTGACGACGACATCGTCGCGGTGGTCGAAGCGAACTACGTCCCGGTCGAGGAGGAGGCCGACGTCGAGCCCGCGATGGCGCAGGTACGCCTCGCCATCTGGCGACCGACGGCGCAGCACATCCCACTCGGCGGGCAGGCGGCTGATCG
>JAPLLF010001118.1 GCA_026387715.1 Pseudomonadota bacterium | reverse complement strand
CTGCAGTTCGATCCGCAGAAGGCCGAGAACGACCTCAAGGCGCTCCGCGCCGACTTCGACAAGGCGTCGCAGAACTACGAGCGTGAGGTCGCCGACGGCAAGCGCATCCGTGCCGAGAGCGCGACGCTGCGCGAGCGGGTCGAGGAGCTGCGCGCGCAGGTCAAGGATCGCGACGACCAGGTCGTCGCCCACGATCGCGTCGCCGACGAGCTGCGCGACGAGCTGCAGGGCACGCGCAACGAGCTCGCGAAGATGCGCGGCGAGCTGTCCGACCTGTCCGAGAACATGGCGGCGCGCGAGCGGCAGGCCGCGCGCGCCGTCGAGGACACCGGGAAGATCCGCCAGGACATGGAGGATCTGAACCGCCAGCTGATGGAGCTGTCGCGGACCAAGGACGAGGGCTGGAAGAAGCTCAACGATCAGCTCAACGAGATCGATCACCTCCGCGAGGTGATCAACGAGCAGGAGCGGATGCTCGAGGAGCGGCGCGTCGGCTTGATCTCGCAAGAGGAGGTCATCAAGGAGCTGCGCGCCGACAAGGAGAAGAACCTCAAGCTCGTCGCGCAGCTGCGCGCCGAGCGCGACGAGGCGGCGACCAACGCCTCGCGGCAAGCCGCGCAGGTGGGCGCGCTCGAAGAGGAGAACAAGCGGCTCGGGCGCATGGTCGTCGAGGCGCAGACCGATTCGGGGCGCGCGGGCGGATCGAGCGATCACCTCACGCGCATGCAGGGCGAGCTCAAGGACACCCGGGTCGAGCTCAAGAAGATCGAGGCCGATCGGGATCGGCTCGCCGAGCAGTTCCAGATGGCGGATCGCGATCGGGGACGGCTCGAGAGCAAGCTCGCGCAGATCGAGGTCGAGCTCCAGGAGTCGACCCACGCGCGCATGCAGGCCGAGAGCGCGCGCAACATCGCCACCGATGCGCTCGCGAAGGCCGAGGTCGCGCGGCATCGCTCGGCCGAGGAGGCGCTCAACACCGCCAAGGCTCGCGACAAGGAAGTGACCGGCAGCGACGACGCGCGTCGCGAGCTCGAGAAGGCGCGGCGCCGGATCGCGGATCTCGAGAAGGTGGTGACGACCGCGGCCCCGGCGGTCGACACCGCGGAGCTGCAACGCGAACGCGAGGCGGCCGAGCGCAAGCTCAAGGCGGCCGAAGACAAGGCCGCGGCGGCGGAGCGCTCGACGGCGACGCTGCAGGCCGAGGTCGACGCGGCGAAGACCGACGCGGCCAAGGCGCGCGCCGAGGCGGCGCGGGCGCGGGCGGCGGCCGACTCGCAGGCCGAGGCGGTCGTGTCGTCGTCGTCGGGCGGCCCGGCCGGCAACGAGCTCACGCGGGTCGCGAAGGATGTCTACGAGGCCATCAACGACATCCTGTCGGAGATGCGCAACAACATGGTGCTCGTCCAGGGCGAGCTTCCCAACATGAAGTCCGATGATGGCGAGACCATGCAGGCGGTGACCGACGCGGTCGAATCACTGGTCGACAACGCCGAAACGGCGAAGGGCGCGCTCCGGCAACTGCGCGACCTCGCCGACGGCAGGTAGCTCGAGCTTCGAGCAGGAAAACACATGACGATCGAGCACAAACGAAGCAGCAAGGCCGAGATCGAGGACCTGATCAAGGCGCGGTATTCGCTGATCTGGATCACGTCCCCCGAGGAGGGGCGCGTGGAGGATTCGCTCCGCAAGCTGTGCATCGAGCGCGAGATGCGCCTCGAGGTGTGGTCGATCACGGAGGGGTTCAAGACGGTCGCGAACGGGCAGGGCACGCGCGACGTGAAGGACCCGATGAAGGCGATCGATCACGTGCTGCGCGCAGAAGGGCGCGCGCTGTTCGTGTTGCGCGACTTCCATCCGTTCCTCAAGGAGCCCGCGGTCGTCCGGCGCCTGCGCGATGCCGCGACCGAGCTCCGGAAGACGAAGAAGTCGCTCTGCATCCTGTCGGCGATCACGAAGATCCCCCCCGAGCTCGAGAAGAGCATCTCGGCGGTGCTCGACTGGGACCTGCCCAATCGCCAGGAGATCGAGGGCGCGGCGCGCAAGGTGCTGCCGAACCTGCCAGCGGCGACCCAGCAGATCATCGAGAGCGATCCGACGTTCATGGAGCGGGTCGTCGAAGGCGCGCTCGGCCTGACGCTGGTCGAGGCCGAGAACGTGTTCGCCAAGTCGGCGGTGCGCACGCACACGTTCGACCTCGAGACGATCCTCGAGGAGAAGAAGCAGATCATCCGCAAGAGCGGGCTGCTCGAGTACTACGAGCATCGCGAGGAGTTCTCCGACGTCGGCGGCATGGAGATCCTCAAGGACTGGCTCGTGAAGCGACGGAGCGCGTTCTCGGCGCGCGCGCGCGACTTCGGGTTGCCGCTGCCCAAGGGCATCCTGCTGATCGGCGTCCCGGGGACCGGCAAGTCGCTCACCGCCAAGGCGGTCGGCGCGCTGTGGCAGATGCCGCTGCTCCGCCTCGACGTCGGCAAGATCTTCGGCGGCCTCGTCGGCTCGTCCGAGGAGAACATCCGCAACGTGATCAAGACCGCCGAGGCGATCGCCCCGGCGATCCTGTGGATCGACGAGCTCGAGAAGGGGTTCTCCGGGACCGGCAGCTCGGGCCAGACCGACGGTGGCACGACCTCGCGCGTGTTCGCGTCGTTCATCACCTGGCTCCAGGAGAAGACGTCCCCGGTGTTCGTGATCGCGACCGCCAACAACGTCCAGCAGCTACCGCCCGAGCTCCTCCGCAAGGGGCGCTTCGACGAGATCTTCTTCTGCGACCTGCCGAACCGCGAGGATCGCCGCTCGATCATCGACATCCACCTGCGCAAGAAGAAGCGGGACCCCGGCCAGTTCGACCTCGACAAGATCGTCGAAGCCACCACCGATTACTCGGGCGCCGAGCTCGAGCAGGCCGTGATCGCGTCGCTCTACGATGCCTTCGATACCGGCGCCGATCTCACGACCGAGGGGCTGCTCAACACCCTGCGCGACATCGTGCCGCTCGCGATCACGATGCGCGAGCAGATCGAGGCGATGCGCGAGTGGGCTCGCACGCGTGCGCGACCGGCGGCGTCGCGCGGCCCCGCACCCGCCAAGAAGGAAGGCTGGATGGCGCGCTACGGCGCCCCCACGGCCAACCTGGGCGACAAGGGGCCCAGCGCGGACGACGGCGAACGCAAGATCGAGCTCTGAGATCCCGACCGGTGACGTACAATCAGGAGCCCCATGTCGCATTTCACTAAGTGCGCTCTCAAGATGACCAACCTCGCGGCGATCAAAAAAGCGCTCGCCGACATGCAGCTCAAGACCGTCGAAGCCGAGGAGAACCAGACCGTCTCCGTCCGCGGCTATCGCGGTGACAAGCTACAGGCGGCGATCTGCGTCGACATGGGCCGCTACGACATCGGCGTCGTCGCGAACCAGGAGGGCACCTACGACATCACCGCCGACTGGTGGGGCGTCGAGACGACGAAGGGTGTCTCCGAGGAAGAGTTCAAGCACCAGCTCTCGCAGCGGTACCAGTATCACAACGTGAAACAGGCCTGCGAAGAGAAGGGGTATGCGGTCGAGGAAGAGGTCAACGAGGAGGACGGGTCGATTCGCCTCGTCGTCTCCAAGTGGGGAGCGTAGTCATGAGCACCAAAAAAGCCATCGAGATCGTCATCAACGCCAAGGGCGAGGTCACGTTCGAGATGAAGGGCGTCAAGGGTGGCTCTTGCCTGGGCGAGACCAAGTTCCTCGAGCAGGCGCTCGGTGGCGAGGTCCTCGAGCAGGAGAAGACCTCGGAATTCTATGAACAAACCGAGGGTTACGCCTCCACGTGGCAAGGCGGATCTGGCGGGGATGAATAGCGTGGCGCGGACGTAAGACGAACACGTGGCCGACGATCAAGACCAAACCGAGCTCGGCGAGGAGCTCGAGAAGAAGTACGACCCCGAGCGGCTGCTCAAGCTGATCGGCAAGCGTGCGGGGCGTGGCGAGAGCCTCGATCACAGCATCCGCGCCAAGTACGAGAAGCGGTTCGGCGTCGACCTCGGCCACGTCCGCATCGTCACGGGTGAGTTCGCCGAAGAGTTCAACCGGCAGCGTGGCGCGTACGCCGTCACGGTCGGCACGAGCGGCATGATCCTGATGGGCAACTCGCCCGATCGTTCGATGGCGACGGCGTCCGGGCAAGCGCTGCTCGCCCACGAGCTGACCCACGTCGCGCAGGCGAAGGCCGGCGTGCATCGCTCGGCGCGTGGCTCGATGGAGTTCGCCGAGGAGCACGAGGTCGAGGCCGAGGCCGTCGAGCACGAGGAGCTCCACGGCTCCGGTTCGTCGGGCGTCGCCGAGATGCAGGCGACCCAGCACCACAAGGCGTCGATGGACGACGCCGTCGACAAGATCAAGGCACGCGTCATCGAGCTCGCGGGCGAGGGCGCGCAGCTATACGTGATGCGTAACGGCGACCTCCCACGCCGTCCGTAGCTGGTACCTGGTATGGTCATCGGGTGAGTGATACGAGCGCCGACGCTGGCGTCGTCCAATCGCGAGTGCAGCTCGAGCGGCTCGCCGCCGACAACGAGCTCGCGGGTCGCACCATCGCCGGGTTCCCGGCTACCTCAATCCTTCTCCGCGGGGTCGATCTCGACCACGTAACGATCGATCGCCTCGATCTGCGGGGCGCCGATGCCGACGAAGCACGGCTCGAGAACGCCGAGCTCAAGACCAGCGATCTGCGTACGTCGCAGTGGCGTGGCGCGCTGTGGAATCGCGTGCGCGCGAAGGACTGCGATCTCACCGAGCTCGACCTGACCGGCGCCCAGCTCATTCGCTGCGAGCTCGGCCCCGTCCGGATGGCGCGCATCAAGCTGCACCGTGCCCGGATCCAGAACACGACGTTCACGTCGAGCGAGCTGTACTCGGCCGACTTCTCGAACGCCGTCCTGTTCAAGGTCATCTTCGAGGGCTACTCGAGCGCGACGGTCTCGCTGTCGCGCACCGACTTCTCGGGCGCCGCGCTGTTCGACGTCGATTTCCGGCGCGCGAACATGTACGGCGCGAACCTGCGCGGCGCGGCGCTCGTGCGCTGCAACCTGAGCGGCGTCAACCTGTGTAACGCCGACCTGACCGGCGCTCGCCTCGTCGGCTGCGACACCGCTGGTGCCGACGTTGACGCCGCGACGATCTGAGAGGAGTCATCACGCCATGCCATCACGCCCCGACCTGCGCGAGCTCGCGACGAACGTCAAAGACGCGTTCACCGACATGGATCGCGACACGCTCCTCGACATCCTGACGTTCGTCATCAAGGAGTACGTCGTCGAGGGACCGCCGCCGATGTTGCTGCATCAGGCCGAGACCCTGGCTGACCTCAAGCCGGCCTCGTTCGCCCAGCTCGTCACCGCGCTGCAGGCGCGCTTCGATTTCCCCGAGCTCGCGATGCTCGTCGTCGACGGCGAGGCGGTCTCGGCGCGCGTCGGTGGGGTCGTCCAGCCGCTGCTCGCGCAGCGCACGCCGCCGCCGGGCGTCCAGATGATCGACACGCGCCCGGCGCCGGCACCCGCGCCCGTGGCGCCGGTCGCACCCCCACCGGCACCCCGCGTCCAGGTCGTCGAGACGAACCTCAGCCCCCGGCCTGCACCGCCGCCCTCGCGTGGGCTCTCGATCCGTGGTCGACCGGCCGACGGCGAGATGCCCACGCCCTCGGCCGCGGCGTCGCCTCCGCCGGCTGCGCCGCCAGCAGCAGCAGCCCCGACACCGCCCCAGAACGACAAGCCCGAGCCCTCCGGTGGTGGGGACGATGCGTCTGCGCGGTTCTCCTTGCTGGAGCTCGACTAATGTCGTCGGTCGCGCGGCGCTACCTCGAGCGGGGAACGGCCGCGCTCAAGGGGGGCGATCTCGAGAGCGCGCAGGAGTCGTTGCGGGCGGCCCTCGAGCTGGCGCCGAACATGGGCAATGCCAGGGTCGCCTACGCGGTCGCGCTGGCACGCGCAGGCGACTGTCCGCGCGCAGCGCAGATGTTGCGTGCCGGGATCGGTCGGGCGAGCTCGCCGGTGTCGGCCGCCGCGATGTACGCGACCCTCGGCGACGTGCTGGTGATGGGTGGCGACTTCCTCGGCGCCGAGGATGCGTTCCACCACGCGCTGCGCACGCCGAACTTCGAGGTCCGGGTCGCGTCCGGGCTGGCGCGCGTGTACGGCAAGCTCGGGCGGTTCGCCGACATGGCCGCGCAGCTCAAGATCGCCGCGCAGCTCGCGCGGTAGCCACGCCGTCACGGTACGATCGTCGCGTGAGGATGATCATGGTGGCGCTCGGCGCGCTCGTGGGCGCGGCGATCCCGCACCTCGCGTTCGCCGATCGCACGGGTCCCGAGGTTCGCAAGGAGGCCGAGAAGCTCAAGAAGGCGGGCAAGCTCCAGGCCGCGTGCGACGCGTTCGCCGAGGCGGACAAGCTCGCGCCGGATCCTCCGACGAAGCTCGCGCTCGCCAACTGCTACGCCGAGCTCGGCAAGCTCGGCAGCGCGTGGCACCTGTATCGCGCGCTCGGCAAGACCGACCAGGCCGACAAGGTCGCGAAGAAGGCGCCGAAGCTGGCGATCGAGATCACGCCGAAGGTGACCCGCGGCGTCCGCATCTTCGCGGGGACCCTCGATCTGTCGGCCGCGATCGAGACGCCGATCCCGGTCGACCAGGGCGACGTCGAGCTGGCCGCGACCGCCCCGGGCTTCCAGGTGTGGCGCCAGAAGGTCGCGATCGCCGACGGCGAGACGACGACCATCGCGATCACGCTCGCGAAGCAGACCGCGGTCGCCAAGATCGATCCCAACGATCCCGACGCGCCCGAGCCCGAGAAGGACGAGGACGTCGTCCCCCAGGTCGTGCGCTACGCGCCGTTCGTGCACGAGGTCGTCGTCGGTGGCGAGCTCGGCTTCCTGTTCGCGCCGCAGGCGTATCGCGCGCGCGCGCGCCTGGCCTACAGCCACAAGTCGATCGTCGAGGCCGCCGCGCTCGTCGGCGCGCGTGGCAACTTCGATCGCTACGACTTCGAGTTCGGCGGTGGCGTCGACCTTCGCCTGACGCTGCCCTACGGCAACTTCTGCCGCGTGTTCGGCCACGGCGAGGCGAGCTACTGGAGCCGGGCGGGCGTGGCACTCGACGTCGGCGGTGGCGTGACCTGTCGCGACTGGCGGAGCGGCAAGGGGCCCCAGCTCTTCGTCGCTGCGGACAAGGAGCTCGGCGACGGCCCGGGGATCGCGGTGGTCGTCGGGCTCGGGACGGCGCTGCTCGACAAGCGCTGAGGCGTACGGGTGATCTGCTACGATCGCCCATGCTCGCTCGCTGGCTCACCCCGCTCACCGCCACGGTCGTCCTCGCGACCTCCTCGTTCGCCGCGCGCGCGCACGCCGATTCCTGCGAGCTCGTCGAGGCGGAGCACGCGACGTGGGCCACCAAGCTCCTGCGCAGCGGCGCGATCGTCGCGAAGTTCTGCGAGGCGTGTGGCGACAAGGTCCCCGGCGCACCGACGACGGTGACCTCCGTCGCCGCGAAGGCCGTGAAGGACAAGAAGTCGGTCGCGATCAACGGCAAGGTCGTCGACCTCGCGTCCACCTACCTGCAGACCGGCAAGGCGACGTGGGCCAACGTCGGCATGCTCGTCGGTTGCCCGGTGACCGGCGCGACCGCGATCTACACGAAGCAGGCCGAGCGTGGCCCCCAGAACGGACCGACCGGCATCGTCGAGTGCGATGCGTACTTCGCCGCGTTCGATCAGCTGTCGGCGTGCAAGGCGTTTCCTGCTTCGGCGATCGACGCGATGCGCGACGCGATCAAGCAGGTTCGCAAGTCGATCAAGGATGCGCCCATCGAGGCCCGCGCGGGCATGGCGCAAGGCTGCAAGGCCGGCTACGACGCCCTCAAGGAAGCCAGCAAGTCGCTCGGCTGCGCGATCCAGTAGGTTGGAATCGCGCTCAGTAGCGCGACATCGGCTGCTGGTACGAGTGCTGCGGCACCCACAGCGGATCGATGAACGTCTGCACGAGCACGACCGTGATGTTGTCGGTGCCGCCGTTGTTGTTCGCGGCACGGATCAGGTTCTCGGCGATCGCCTCGAGGGACTCGCCCGACGTCATGATCTCGCGGATCATCCAGTCGTCGACCAGGTCCGAGAGCCCGTCGCAGCACAGCAGGAACAGATCGTTGTGCTCCGGCATCATCGCGTTGTGCTCGATCTCGACGTTGGCATCGAGCCCGATCGCGCGGATGATGACGTTCGAGGTGGCGGGCCCGAGCGTGCCGACGAGATCCGGCCGGTCCTGATACAGGTTCCGGAGCGAGTGGTCACGGGACAGCTGCTGGAGCTGGTTGTGCCGGAGCAGGTAGGCGCGCGAATCTCCGCAATGGCAGATGTGGATGAGGTTCTCTTCGAACCGGCATCCGACGCCCGTCGTGCCCATGCCGTGACAGGCGGGATCCATCTGCGAGCGTTGATAGACCGCCGCGTTGGCGGCCTTCATCGCGGCGACGAGGGGATCCACGCCTGGACCCGCCGGTGGGTCGCCGGTCTTGAGCGAGTGCACGATCGTGCGAATCGCGATGTCCGACGCGACCTGCCCCGAGGCGTGACCGCCCATGCCGTCGCAAACGACGTACACGCCGAGGAAGTCGTCGTAGTACATCGCGTCTTCGTTCTGCGTGCGCTGCGCGCCGACGTCGGTGCGTCCGACCGCACGCAGCAGGAACCGCTCGACGGGAATCGGTCGCGGTTCCACTACACGAGCTCCAGACGAGCGGTGGGTGTGAGATCGCTCATCGTTCGATCTACGTGTACGGCCAAGGCCAGCTTCCCCACGAGTTTCATTCCTTCACCCGCCGGTTTGGCATCGGGATGTCGGTCCAGGGCATACGTCGCAACGACGCGATCTCGCGTAGCAGGTTGGTGCCTTCCACGAACGGCGGCGGTCCGAAGTGGGGCAGGGCCCAGCTCGTGCGCATCGCCTCGGAGACGAGGCCCGAGATATCCACCCGGTGCTCCAGCATGACGTCGACCCGCTCGAACTGCTTGTCGAAGTCGGTCTCGGCGCGGTGGAGGTCGCGGAGGAGCGCTTGCGGCGTGCAATCGCGGAGGTCGTCCTGGAGCTCGGCGGGGATCTCGATCTCGCGCGGATCGGCGATCGCCCCGACGCGATTGATCATCGACACATCGAGGAACGGCATGTCCGGATCGATCGCGAGCCCCGCGTCGAGATCGATGGTGGGCGTGAACCGGCGCATCGTGTCGCAGCGCTCGACCCGGCGGTGGATCGCGTCGAGCATCGCGGGCTCGATCGCGGCGAGCGCGGCCTCGCGTTGCACGCGCACCTTGGCCATCTCGGGATCCTCCGGTGCCTCGATCGGCTTGCCGGTCTTCTCCGCGATGGCCTGGTACGACGGCACGCCGAACCACGCCTCGAGCTGCTGCCGCGTGGTCTCGTCGATCTCGGGTGCTGGCTCGGAGGACACGGCGCCTGTCGACTGCGCGAGCGACTTGCGCGTCGCCCACTCGAGCAGTTGCTTGACCTTGGTCGGGTCGTCGGACTTCTGATCGTCGGCCATGATTCGATCGATTCGCTACTGGAGCTGGAGGACGATCACGTAGGCCAACGCGCCGAGCCCGATGCCGATGAGCATCGACATGATCCAGAACAGCGTCGACGCGCCTTGCTGGACGCTGGGCCCCGAGGTCCCGACGGCCCCGGCCCCGGCCGGCGCAACCGCCTGGTTGGGCGTGCGTGCGACCGAGATGACGCCATCGCTCGGCTGCAGCATCACGGTCTTGTTCGGACCACTGCTGGGCGGCTGATTGAACCCACCCGAGGGACCTCCGCCTGGCGGCTGCATCCCCGGCATGCCCATGCCCAGCGGCTGCATGCCCGGCGGCTGCATGCCCGGCGACTGCATGCCGGCCTGCATCCCCATCATCTGGCCGTTCGGGATCTGTGGTGCCATGCCCGCGACGATCGTCTTCTGCTGGGCACCCGTGTTCTGGTAGGGCGGCTGCTGCGCCTGCGGTGGCGCCTGCATCTGCTGCATCGGCCCCCCTGGGGCGTTCGCGGCGAATGGCGAGATGCCGGCGATCATCGTCTTGGCGCCGGCGGCGGACGCCTGGTAGCCGGGCCCCTGGTTTGCGAGCCCGCCCTGCGGCTGCTGCGGCTGCTGTTGCTGCTGCATCGGCGGCGCCGAGATGCCCGGCATCGGCGCCACGATGGTGCGCGGCACGCCGCCGGCACCGATGGACACGCCGCCCCCGTTGAGCTCGGCGAAGATCTGCTGCGCGTGCTGCATCATCTCGCCGGCCGACTGGTAGCGCCGCGCCGGATCCTTCTCGAGCGCGCGGCGCACGAGCTGCTGCACGCTGTACGGCACGGAGGCCGGCATCGGCGGGATGGCCGCGTTGAG
>JAPLLF010000745.1:7311-9483 GCA_026387715.1 Pseudomonadota bacterium | reverse complement strand
GCGCCCGCTGTTCGCGGTGGTCCATCCCGACCACCAGGATGGGATCCACGCCTTCTTCAGCCTCAACATGCTCGGCGCCGCGATCGGCGCGCCGCTGGTGTGCTGGCTCGCCGATCGGACGGGCGGCACGCGGCGCATCTTGCTGCTGCTCGCGCTCACCGACGGCATCCTCCTCGTCGTGTGTACGTTGCCCTTGCCGCTGTCGATCGTCCTGACCGTGCGGTGCGTGCAGGGCGCGGCCAACGTCGGCGCGCTGTCGATCTTGATGGGCGTCGCGGGCACGACGCGCTCGCCGGGCTCGCACGGTCGGGGCATCGGCCTGGCCGGCGCCGCGGTCGTCGCCGCGATCGTCGCGGGCGCCCCCCTCTGGACGCTGCTCCTCGCGGTGAGCCCGTTCGCGCCGTTCTACGCCGCGGCGGCGTGCGCGTTCGTCGTGACCGCGTCGGTCGGCGTGCTCCCCGCGACCTCGGAGCGCGCGCCGCGGGGCTCGCGCCGCGGCCTGCTGGCGGGCACGCCGATCCTGCGGGTCCCGACCCTGTTCATCGGCGCCGAGCGCTTCGTCGTCGGCTGCTTCGTCGTGACGTTCTCGCTGTACGCCCACAACGTGCTCGGGCTCTCCGATGGCCGCGTCGGCGTGCTGTTCTCCTGGTTCCTGGTGCCGTTCGCCGTGCTGATGTGGCCGATGGGTGCCCTCGCGATGCGGCTCGACCGGGGCGTCCTGCTCGGGGCGGGCGCGCTGCTCTACGGGACGTGCTTCCTCTTGCTCGGCGAGGTCTCGGCGGTCGGCCTCCCGCTCCTGCTCGCGCTCGCCGGCGCCGCGTCCGCCGCGGTCTATGCGCCGAGCCTGTGCGTCGTGGCGCAGAGCACGCTCGGGCCGATGCGGTCGACCGCGATGGGGCTCGCGAACGCGGGCGGCACGCTCGGCATGCTGCTCGGCACGGCCACCGCCGGCATCTTCACGATGGTCAGCGCGAAGCACGGGCTCGAGCCCGCCGCGGGCTACCGCTGGGTGTTTCGCATCGCCGGGTTCGTCCAGCTCGGCGTGCTCGTGGTCGGGTTGCCCGCGCTGCGCTCGCTGACCCGCGCCGCCACGCCGGTGACGATCTCCCGGTCGACCTGATCGGAAGCCCGCGGCGGCGGCATCGCGCGGCGTCGCCGATTGACCTACCTTCGGGCGATGTCTCGTCGGCTCCTGCTCCCCGCGCTGTTCGTCGCCTGTGCCCACCCCGCCACGGTGTGCCCACCGCTCACCACCGCGGTGATCACCCCACCGGTCGCGCCGCCCGTCGCGCCGCCACCCGTGGTCGCGCCCCCGCCGGTCGCCACGCCCGTGTCGGGCTACGACCAGCCGCCGCAGGCCATCCTCGACGTCCTGCGCGCGCCGTCACCGCCGCAGCCGCTGACCAACCCGACGCGCGACACGATCCTGCTCGTGTCGTGGGTGCAGTTCCCCTCGATCGCGCAGGTCGCCGAGCCGTACCTCAAGCTCGCGGGCGTGCGCGTCGAACCGCGCACGCGCCGCAAGCACGACACCCCCGGTGGGTACGGCGTCGCGCAGTGCGCGCGCAGCTTCGCGCTCGTCGACGTGGCGACCAGCCGCACCACCGCGGTGACGTTGCCCGCGGGGGGCTGCGCCGATGGCATTGTCTGGGCGCAGGACGGCAAGCGGTTCGCGTTTCGCAACACGGCGGCCGACGCCGTCGAGCTGTGGATCGGCGAGGCCGCGACCGGCGCGACGCGCCGGCTCGGCGACGCGCGCCTCAACCCCATGCTCGGCAGCTCGCACCAGTGGATGGGTGATCACCAGACGCTGCTCGTCAAGCTCGTCCCCGCGGACGCGGGCGCGCCGCCGGCGGGCTCGGTCGTCGTCGACGGCCCGAGCATCCAGGAGACCACCGGCCAGGCCGGCGAGAGCAGCACCTACGAGACGCGCGACACGCTGGCCAGCAAGCACGACGAGGAGCTGTTCGAGTACTACGGTCGGAGCCAGCTCGCGCTCGTCGACGCCACGACCGGCGCGGTGACACGCGTCGGCAGCTCGGCCGTGATCACCGACGTCGGGGTGGCACCCGACGACGCGCACCTGCTGGTGGCGGCGATCCAGAAGCCCTACTCGTACGTCACCACCTACCCCAACTTCGCGCACGACGTCGCCGTCTGGGATCGGGCCGG
>JAPLLF010000745.1:0-7296 GCA_026387715.1 Pseudomonadota bacterium | reverse complement strand
CGCGCGACTTCGCGTGGCGCGCGACGGCGCCCGCCACCTTGATCTGGGCCGAGGCGCTCGACGGCGGCGACTGGAAGGCGAAGGTCCCCGCGCGCGACAAGGTGATGATGCAGCGCGCGCCGTTCGCGGACGCGGCGGTCGAGCTCACGCGCACCGAGCAGCGGTTCGCCGGCTTCGAATGGACCGAGCGACCCGACCTCAGCTTGCTGCACGACTTCGACGAGAACCGCCACTGGGAGCGCACGTTCGTGATGAACGTCGACGACCCGAAGGCGGCGCCTCGCGTGCTGTGGGACCTGTCCAGCGACGAGCACTACCGCGATCCCGGCTCCCCGGTGTACCGGATGATGCCGAACGGCCAGTGGGTCGTGCGCCGCGACGGCGACGCGATCTTCATGCAGGGCACCGGCGCGTCGCCCGACGGCGACCGGCCGTTCCTCGATCGCGTCGACCTCAAGACCGGCGCGACCGAGCGCCTGTTCCGCAGCGACCGCACCTCGCTCGAGTCGTTCCTCGCGTTCACCGACGCGACCAACCGGACGCTGCTCACCTGGCATCAGTCGTCGACCTCCCCACCAAACGCATTCGTGCGGACGCTCGGGGCCGCGCTCCCCGCCGCCGCGCCCGCCGCCGGCGAGGCGGCGTTCACGTCGACGACGCGGGCGGTGACCCAGCTGCCGGATCCCACCCCGGCGGTGCGCGCGATCAAGAAGCAGCTCGTCAAGTACAAGCGCAAGGACGGGCTCGACCTGTCGTTCACGCTCTACACACCCCCGAACTACGTCCCGGGCACCAAGCTGCCCGCGATCCTCAACGCGTACCCGCTCGACTACGCCGACGCCAAGTCCGCGGGTCAGGTGACCGGCTCCGAGCAGGTGTTCACGCGGCTGCGCGACTACCGCCTGCTCCTGCTCGCCGGCTACGCGATCATCGACAGCGCGGCGTTCCCGATCGTCGGCGATCCGAAGAAGGCCTACGACACCTACCTCGAGCAGCTCGTCGAGGATGCGCGCGCCGCGGTGGCCAAGGCGGTCGAGCTCGGGATCGATCCGGACCGCATCGGCGTGACCGGCCACAGCCACGGCGCGCTGATGACGGTGAACCTGCTCGCGCACACGAAGCTGTTCCGCGCCGGCGCCGCCACGAGCGGCTCGTACAACAAGACGCTCACGCCGTTCGGCTTCCAGAGCGAGCGCCGCTCGGTGTGGGCCGCGCGCGACGTGTACCTCAAGGCGTCGCCGTTCTTCGTCGCCGACAAGCTCAAGCTGCCGCTGCTGATCGTGCACGGCCAGGACGACGCGAACCCGGGGACGACGCCGCTGCAGGCGGTGAAGCTCTACGAGGCGATCCGCGGCAACGGCGGCACCGCGCGGCTGGTGATGCTCCCCCACGAGCCCCACTGGTACTCGTCGATGGAGTCGAACGAGCAGCTCGCGTTCGAGGAGCTCCGCTGGTTCGATCGCTACGTGAAGGCCGCGCCCGCGCCGTCAAAGCGCTGAGCGCGTCCGCGCGACGATGCGCAGCCACGTCGCGTTGCCCGCGCCGCCGAGGCCGAACGGGCGCGCGGTGACGAGCCAGGAGTTGCGCGCGACCGCCTCGCAGGACTTGATGTTCGCGAGCATGACGAGCTCGTCGGCATCGGCGTGCAGCGTCAGCTCGCTGAGCCACCCGGTCTGGTAGGGCTCGGCGCTGTGGAACGCCACGACGTTGGGCCCTACCGAGCACGCGCGGTGGGTCTGGCCGTCGTCGCCGGAGATCGCGAAGTCCACCGGCCACGAGCACTCGATGACCGCGGTGTGCACGATCGGCGACGGGCGCGCGTCGGGCGCGGTCGGTTCGAAGATCGCGATCTGCTGGGCGACCTTGGGGAGCAGCGCAGCGATCTGCGCACGCTCGTCGGCGCCGAGCCCCGGGACGTCGCGCAGCGCGTCGATGCCCTGGTCCGGCGCGCGGTCGAGGAGGTCGATGATCCGGTCGACGATCGCCACCAGGTCGACCAGCGGCTTGTGGGCCGCCGACGCGCCGTCGGGCGCGTGGTGATACGCGATGGTCTCCGCGAGCGGCGCGGGCAGCTTCCACCGCCGCGCGAGCACGCCGCCGAAATCGACGTGGAGCTCCTCGACGATCGCCCCCCAGCCACGCACCGACATCGCGGGTAGCGGGCCATCGAGCTCCTCGAGGCACGCGAGCACGACGATGGCGCCGAAGTCGTGGAGCAACCCCGCGAGGAACGCCGTCTCCGGGAGCACGCCGCGCCGTGCTGCGAGCTCCTTGCACACGATCGCCGCGAGCAGCGACCGTCGCCACTGATCGCGCCGCAGCTCGCCGAGCGGCCCCTGCCGACTCGCGGACGCCCCGAGGCCGGTCGCCAGCGCGATGCGCATCAGCTCCTCGAGCCCCAGCCGCCAGATCGCGCTCTCGAGCGTGAGGATCGCGCTCGAGCGCATCGACGCCGACGAGGCGCGGCGCAGCAGCATGGCCACGAGCGACGCGTCGGTCGACACCAGCGTCGTGATCTCCTTGATCGATGCACCCTCGCGCGCGAGGCGCTCGAGCGCCGTCGCGACCGCGGGATAGGGCGGGATCCGTGGCTCGGATATTTGTAACGATTCGAGCAGCGGGAGCAGATTGACGTTTGATGGGCCGGATGGAGCGGACGGAACGGAGACCATGCTTCAAGACATCGGCCGCGCCGACGTCCGATGAAGGTGGGCGAAGGTGGGCGTGGCGCGGCTAGGAGATCGCGACGATCAGCTGCGAGCCGTCGTAGAAGCCCTGGCCGTCCATCTGGGTCAGCCCGGTCGACAGCGACGGCAGAACGGTCCAGATCGGGGTGAGCAGATCCCACGTCACGGCGGGATCGCGCTCGCCGTCGAGCACGCGCAGCGTCACGATCGACTGCGCGGTGCGCAGGCGGGCGACGACCTGGGCGGCGGCGTGGCTCGCGACGCGCTCGCACTCGGCGATGTTCGCGGCGAGATCCTCGGCGAACAGGTCGCTCCCGGTCGCGCTGATCTCGACCTCGCCGAGGAGCTCTCCGCCGCGGAGCACCTCACCACCGTCGATCTTGAACCCGGGATCGAAGGTCGCGAGGCCGGCACCGATCCCCTTGAGGGTGACGACGCGATCCGCGAAGTAGCGCACGCAATAGCTCACGACAAGCACACGAATATCACAGGGACCAGCGCCGCACCACGCCACAGGCACCACGGAAAGGACGAGGAGCCCAACTTCGGGCATCACCTTTTCGCTCCCACCGAACGAAAAACGTCGAATACTACGGGGCCTTGGTGGAGCCCTCGGAGCTATCAGAGGCGGAGGATCTCGACCGCGCCCTTCGCGACCGGAACGTCCATCGGCTCCAGGTCGTCGCCGTCGCGGTGCTCGCGTGGTCTGTCATCCAGGTGGTGGTGCTCCTCCTGCGGTTCGACGACCACCGGCTCCTCGCGATCACCCTCGCCACGATCGTGGCCGCCGCGGGCGCGCTCCAGCTCGGTCGGGGCCCGCGGCTCACCAGCAACGAGCTGACCGGCGTCGGCGTCGCGCTCGGGATCGTGCAGGTCGCTGGGTTCGCGGGGTTCGCGCGGCTCACGGACGAGCCGGCGTTTTTCCTGGTGATCCCGATGTGTTTCATCGGCGCGGGCTTCCTGATGCTGTACCGCGCGTGGCTCGTCGCCTACTTCGGCGTCGGGACGGCGCTCGCGCTGGCGATCGCGCGCTTGCCCGACGCCAGCATCGCGACCGACGCGCTGCTGCTGAGCGCCGGGGTGTTCATCGGCGCCCTGCTCCACGTCGTCGGCTTGCGATCGGTGCTGCGCGTCGAGGCGTTGCTCCGCCGTGATCGCCAGCACCAGCGCGCGCTCGAGGCGGCGCTCGCCGACGCCCGGCGCGAGCTGGCCGACAGCGAGCGCGCCGAGGTCGATCGTCGCAACGCCGAGGCCGAGGGCGCGCAGCTGCGCACGGCGCCCCGCCCGGTGGTCGAAGGCGATCCGACGCTGCTCACCCAGGCGCTGGTGAACCTGTGCCTCAACTCCGTGGACGCGATGCGCGGCGTCGGCCGGGTCCAGATCACCGCGACCCACGTCGACGTCGACGCCACGCGCGCGACCGCGCTCGAGATCGCGCCGGGGCGGTACGTCGCGATCACCGTCGTCGACACCGGCGCCGGGATGAGCGCCGAGACCGCCAGCCGGATCTTCGAGCCGTTCTTCACCACCAAGGACATCGGCCGCGGCACCGGGCTCGGGTTGCCGATGGTGTACGGCACGGTGCGCTCGTACGGTGGAGGGATCGACGTGGCGTCGGAGCTCGGCACCGGGACCACGATCACCCTGTACTTGCCGCCCGCGGAGCTCGCACCCGCGGCCGCGACCATCCAGGTCGCCCCGGCGCTCGCCACCACCGGCGGCACGATCCTCCTGGTCGACGATGACCTCCAGATCCGGCGGCTCGGCCGGCGCATCCTCGAGGGCAAGGGCTACAGCGTGCTCGAGGCTGGCGACGGTCGCGCCGCGCTCGAGATCTACCAGCAGCACCCCGAGATCCAGCTCGTCGTGCTCGACATGGCCATGCCGGTGATGGGCGGCGCCGAGTGCTTCGCCGCGCTCCGCAAGCTCGACCCCGATGCGCGCGTGTTGCTCGCGTCGGGCTACACGATCGAGGAGGACTCGCGGCGATGCCTCGCGGAAGGCGCGCTCGGGTTCCTCGACAAGCCGTATCGCGCGGAGTTCCTGATCGCGACGATCGCGCGGGTGCTCCGGGGCGAACGCCTGCGGACCACCCGGGATCTCCCGGCCGTCGCGCACCCCGACGCCTGAGCGCGGCGCTACGGCGTCAGGCACTCGCAGACGGACATCTTGCCCTTCACCGTGGTCCACCACGTCCCGACCCACGTCTCGGGGGCCGTGCATAGCTTGGGGCACTTGAGCGCCGCGGACTTCCCGCTTCCGATCGGGCCGGCCTCGACCACCCGCCTCGTTGGCTCGCGCTTCGGGGTGACCGGTGGGGTGGTGACCGGTGGCGGCGTGGTGACCGGTGGCGGGGTGACCGGCGGCGGTGTTGGATCCGGAGGCGGGACCTGCGTCGGCGTGACCGGCGCGGGTGGGACGATGGTCGGCGAGGTCTCGGGCGTCACCAGCGGCCGCGGCGTCGGCGTCGGCGTCGGCGGCCGCTTCACCTTCGGATCCGCGAGCGCGATCTTCTCCGCGCGCGCGGTCGCGATGCTCGCGCGTGCACGCGAAAGCACGTTGTCCCGGGTGACCTTCTCGTCGGCGACGATCGCGTCGACCCAGCGCTCGTCGGCCTGCTCCGCCTGGGCGTCCGCGTGCGCGTTACCGGGGTCGGCGACGACCGCGGATCCGGAGCCGACCGTGACGGGCGTGGTCGCGCGCGTGACGAGCGCGAACACGCCGACCCCGATCGCCGCGATCGTGACGAGCGCGAGCATCGCGAGCAGGTAGCGCCGCTTCGCGGCTGGCGAGCCGCCCGCCGCGGGCACCACGCCGCTCGCGGTCGACCGCGTGGTCGAGGGTGGCAGCTTCGATCCGGACGCTCCGCGCGCGTGCGTCGGGGTCGTGATGGCGTACTGCTCCGGCGTGGCCTGCATCGCCCCCGCGATGGGATCGAGCTCGGCGAGGACCTCGTCGCTCGACGCGTAGCGCTCGGCGGGGAGCTTGCGGAGCAGGCGCATGACGAGGGCCTCGAGCTTCGCCGGCACCGCGGCGTTGTGCTGGCGCAGGGGCTCGGGCTCGTCGCGCAGCTGCGCCGCGAGGACCTCCATGCCTCCCAGGCCGAACGGCGGCGCGCCCGCGAACATCTCGTAGGCGATGCACCCCATCGCGTAGAGATCGGCCCGCGCGTCGACGGTCGACGCGTCCTCCGCCTGCTCGGGGGCCATGTACGCGGGCGTGCCGAACACGCTGCCCGCCTGCGTGAGGTTGGTGTGCGTGCCGGTGCCGGCGAGCTTGGCGATCCCGAAATCGAGGATCTTCGTGCGCTCGCCACCCACGACGTCGCGGTCGGGCACCAGGAAGATGTTCTCGGGCTTGAGGTCGCGGTGCACGATGCCGTGCGCGTGGGCCGCCCCGAGCGTCCGGAACAGCATGCGCAGTATGTTGACTGCCTCGTCGATCCGCAGCCCGCCGCCGTGCAGCCGCGCGGCGAGCGTCTCGCCCGCCAGCCGCTCCATCACGAGGTACGCGCGCCCGTCGTCGAGGTGGCCGACGTCGAACACCTTGACGATGCCCGGATCGTCGATGCTCGCGGCCGCCCGCGCCTCGTTGAAGAACCGCTGGACCTGATCGGCGTCGCGGCTGAGCTCGAGGTGCAACAGCTTGACGACCGCGTTGCCGCCCATCACCGGATGCGTCGCCGTGAACACGGCGCCCATGCCGCCCTTGGCCAGGAACGCGTCGATCTGGTACCCGCCCGCGGTCTTGCCGATCATGCGCCGCCCATTGTATGTCGCTTCGCCAGCGAAGCCGCTCAATCGTGGTGCTGGACGTCGAGCACGACCGGGAACGCCGGGCTCGCGACGCCCAGATAGGCGCGCGCGCCCGGGCGCTCCATCAGCGTCGTCTCGAAGAACGCGGTCGCGTAGGCCGTCGCGATCGCGCGGCCCGCCGCCGGATCGAGGTAGGTGAACGGCAGGTTGTCGGTCTGGCGGACCCCGTCGCCGCACCCGGGCGCGAACAGGTCGACGAGCCCGTCGAGGTCGGACACCGACCAGTGCCCGGCGTCGGGGACCTCGATCTTCCACGCCGGCACGGGCGCGTCCCGGAAGTTGTTGCTGATGAACAGGTTGCCGAGCTCGGTGATGCTGTTGTCCTCCAGCGCGACGAGGAACATCAACGGCACGCGCAGCGCGGCGAGCATCACGCCCGGCACCAGCGGGTTCTCCATCGGCGCGGCGAGCGCGGCCGCGGCGACGATGCGGTCGTCGAGCTGCGCGACGCGCCCCGCGGTGACCGCGCCCATGCTGTGGCCGAGGATGCCGACGTGCGCGAGGTCGGCGCGCGCACCGAACGGCGTGCCACCCGCGGCGATCTGATCGAGCACGAAGCGCATGTCGGCCGCGCGCAGCTCCAGCTCGGGGCCGTCGATCGGCGCATCGACGCCCGCGAGGTGCGCCCACAACGTGTCGCCGAGGTGCTCGACCGACGCGACCACGAAGCCGTGGCTCGCCAGCCGGATCGCCGTCGTCGCGTTCGACAGCCGCGTGCACGCGTGGCAATGCGAGATCAGCACGAGCGGGAACGAGCCGTCGGTCGGCGCGGCGTCGAGCGCCACCGGCAACGT
>JAPLLF010000798.1 GCA_026387715.1 Pseudomonadota bacterium | reverse complement strand
CGTCGAGGCAGTGGTTGGTGTGGCAGTACGACGGGCCGCCGTCGAACATCTGCTTGCGGCGGGTCCCCGACGCCTCGATCGCGAACGCGTCGTGGCGATCGGCGACGAAGTAGTGATGACCGGAGCCGATCGGGCTGTGCGCGATCACGTCGCGCGCGCGCACGGCGGAGGTCTCGCGCAGCGCCTTGCGCACCATCGCCGGCCACACGACGCCGAGCGTCGCGTCGGTCGAGAACAGGTTGTTGATCGCCACGCCGACGCGCGCGGTGTTCATCCCCGCCATGCCGAGGCAGCCGGTGACGGTGAGCAGCCAGGACTTCGGGGTGTCGCCCACGGCCGGGATGCCGAGCATCATGACGTACGGGATCGCGGTGGCGTGCATGTCCCAGGTCTGCCCGAGGATGCGACCGGTCGGCGACTCCGCCCACACGACCGAGCAGCCATCGCCACCGAGCCCCGGACCGACAGATCCCCCGGACCCGGACGAGGCCGTGGCGGTCGCGTCGTCGTGCGTCGGCGCCGGCGTCCACGTCGCCGGATCGGCGGCGAGGTCGCGCAGATCCGTGTAGTGGTTCGCGACGACGATCAGCTCCGGAGCGATCGCCGCGCCCTCGGCGATGCCGACGAGCTCCGCGTACAGGTCGGCGTCGTAGCGCTCGAGCACCGGCAGGTGCGCGCGCGCCGCGACGAGCACCTGTTCGCGCGTCGCGAAGCCGCCGACCTTGGTGCAGAGGTACGCGCGGATCTCGGCGAGCGCGCCGATCTCCCCGCGAAACGATTCGCCGTGGATCTGGCCCCAACCGCGTGGCGAGGTCCCGAGAAGCTCGAGCTGGCGCATGCGATGTGTATTGTACAGTGCGCGCATGGGCTTGCCCGCCGCGCCGAAGGTCGAAGTTCACCTGCCACCCGTGGTGGTCGTCGGCCGGCCCTGCGCGATCGTGATCGCGATCGTCGCGCAGGCCGAGACCAACATCGACTTCATCGACGCCCGGGTCCGGGGACACCTGACCTGGGTCATCGGGGCGGGCAAGACCAAGGTCCGCCACACGGTGACGTATCCCGATTTCGCGCTCCAGCTCACGGGCCCGGGGGTGCTGCCCGCGGGCTCGACGACCTATCGCACGACGTTCACGTTGCCCCCGGACACCGCGCCGACGCACGCGCACCGGTTCGTCCAGGCCCGGTGCGAGCTCGGGGTCCACGTCTCGATCCCGTGGTGGCCCGATGGCCGCTACCACTTCGTCGTGCCGGTGCGCGTGCCCCCACCCGCGAGCGTGCTGCGCCAGCCGATCCTCGCCCAGCAGACGTCCGGCAAGGCGCGGCTCGAGCTGTCGCTCGCGTCGAACCGGCTCGTGGTCGGCGAGACCCTCGTCGGCTCGTTCGCGCTGTTCCACGTCGACGACGACAAGCCGCGCGAGCTCGAGATCGCGCTCGTGCCGAACTTCACGCTGTGGGGCCGCGGCCGCTTCCACCAGCGCGCCGGCCAGGCGCAACGTTACGTCACCCACATGCCGGCCGGCGCCGCGGGCAAGACCGTACCATTCGCGCTGGTCTTGCCCGTCGAGTTGACGCCGACGTTCGCGACCGTCACCCACAAGCTCGACTGGATGCTCGTCGTCAAGCACGGCTCGCTGTTCGGGCCGTCCGTGGCGGTCACGGTGCCGATCGAGCTCTACGATCGCGCGGCCCAGCAGACCGCGCCCCGCCTCGCGATCCCGCCCCAGGTCGCCGACGCGCGGATCGTCGCGACGTTCGCGAGTGTCGCGAGGGCCAACGGATGGCGCCTGACCGACGGCCCCTCGATCGAGGCCGACGTGGGCGGCTGCGTGCTCTCGCTCGCGTACCTCTACGAGGGCGCCACCGGCGAGGCCATCGTGGCCCAGCTCGCGCATCCGTCGCTCGGGCTCGGCCTCGTGGTCACGCCGGGGAGCGCCGTGCGCCACGCCTTCTTCCACGACCTCGAGGTCGACGTCGCGGCCTGGGATCGCGATCACCACGTGATCGCGCGGTCCGAGGTGCAGGCCCTGCCGTTCTTGAAGCAGGTCGTTCCCGCGTTGCAGCGCGTCGCCGGCGCCACGTTCGTCCACTGGGACGACGACGCGATCGTGTTCCATCGACCGATCGCCGCGATCGAGGCCAGCGACCTCACCGCGCTCGGCGATGCGGTCGCGCCCCTGGCCCACGCGATCGAGGCCGCGACGAACCTGATCGCGCCGCCGATCGCGACGGACCTCGACGCCTGGCGCGCCCTCGCGCGAGCGGTCGACGGCACGCTCGTCGTCGGCGACCTGATGATCGTCGGCGAGGAGGCCTCGATCGCGCTTCGCTGGGACGCGATGCAGCGGCCTATCGGCGTGCGCGTGACGGCCGGCGATCCGGAGCGCGCGAGCGAGCTGCTGCGCGCCGTCGCGATCGACCTCCCGGCCCCGGCGCTCGACGCCGGGCTGGGGTCGCTGCCGGACGGCGTCGCCGACCTGCTCGCCGCGTGGCCGCTCGACGTCGCGAACCTGCACGTCGGCGGCGGCGTCGCCAGCGCCGAGCTGTCGGCCATCGCTCCCGACCGGGCCCGCGAGCTCCTCGCGCAGCTGCGCGCGCTGCTCGCGCTCCTCGATCCGGGCGCTGGCCCCTACCGCTAGGAGCCTGTATGACATAGGCCTCGGTGTAGAACCCGGGGCCTCGCGCGCTGCGCGAGAGGTGGGCAGTGGGTCC
>JAPLLF010000783.1 GCA_026387715.1 Pseudomonadota bacterium | reverse complement strand
CTCCCCCATCCTTCGCCTCGCCCGATGGATGGCCGAGTACTACCTCTGCCCCCTCGACCTTTGCCTCCGTGCGGTGGCGCCCTCGATCGTCCGCAAGCGCGCCTCCGTGCGGAAGGTTAAGCCGCGCGCCGATCCCGAGCTGGACGCGCGTGGTCTCGCGCCGCGCGAGCGCCGCCGGATCGAGCAGCAGCGCGCCGCCGCCGTCGTCGCCCACCGTGCCGGTGCCGGCGCGCCCGATCGCGCGCGGCATCGCGCCGCCGACCAGCCCGTCACCGTGCGCCGTCCCCACGGACAGGCAGAGCGCGCAGCCCGCGAACAGCCGGCGAATCATGGCGGCCGACTGTACCCGTGTTTCGGCGTGTTTCGAGACGCGCTGGGGAGCGCGCGTTGGGGAATACTCCCACCGTGACCGAGCTCGCGATCCGGGTCGTGTACGTCGAGGACGACGATCGGCTCGCCCGGCTGACGATGCAGTACCTCGCGTCGCACGGGCTCGACGTCACGCTCGTCACCCGCGGCGATCAGGCCGTCGTCGAGGTGCTGCGCACGCGCCCCGACGTCGTGCTCCTCGATCTGATGCTGCCGGGCGTGAGCGGGATCGACGTGTGCCGCCAGCTGCGCGGCAAGTGCGACGTGCCGATCATCATGGTCACGGCGCGCGGCGAGGAGGCCGATCGCGTGCTCGGACTCGAGGGCGGCGCCGACGACTACGTGATCAAGCCGTTCCAGTCGCGCGAGCTGCTCGCCCGCATCCGCGCGCAGGCCCGGCGCGGGCGGGGCGAGAGCGGCCCGCGCCCGGAGCGCCTCCAGGTCGGCGCGCTCGCGCTCGACGTCGGCACGATGGAGGTGATCGTGCGCGGCGAGCCGGTCGCGCTCACGACCAACGAGTTCGCGCTCGTCCACGCCCTCGCCCAGCGCCCGGGCCGCGTGCTGGCGCGCGAGCAGCTCCTGCAGCTCGTGCACGGCACCGCCGACGAGGCGTTCGACCGCTCGATCGACGTGATCATCTCGCGCGTGCGCCAGAAGATCGAGGCCGACCCGAAGAACCCACGCCTGCTCAAGACGATCCGCGGCGCGGGCTACATGCTCGTGCCCGGCGAGCCGTGAAGCTGCCGTTCCGCTCGCTGGTCTCGCGGCTCGTCGCGGTCGGCCTGCTCCAGCTCGTCGTCGTCGCCGGGACCGCGATCGCGATCTTCGTGCTCGAGGGGCCGCACGACCCCGCCCTGCCGTCGGACTTCCTCGATCGCGAGACCCGCGACCAGCTCGAGGCGCTCGTCGACAAGCCGGCCGGGTTGCAGGCCAAGCTCGACGAGCTCGAGGCCCATCGCATCGACGTCACGCTGTACGACGGCGAGCGCCAGCTGCTCGCGTCGAACGTGCAGCCGTCGCTCGCGATCCCGGCGCGCCCCCCACACGATCGGCCGCCGCCCGGCGCGCCCCCGCGTCGCGATCCGGGCCCACCCGACGGCCCGCCCGATGGCCCGCCCGGTGGCTTCCTGATGGCGCCGCACATCATGGTGATCCCGTATCACCCGCACGGCGACCGCGGCCTGCTCGTCGCGCGCGGGCGCCCCGGGGCGCCGCCCGGCCTGGCCGGCCCGATCCTCGCGCTGGTCTCGGGCTTCGTCGTGCTCGTGATCGGGGCGCTGCTCGTCGCGCGCTGGGTGCTGCGGCCGATCGATCGGCTCGCGAAGGCCGCGCGCGCGCTCGGCGAGGGCGACCTGACCGCGCGCTCGCGGCTCGATCGCCAGGACGAGATCGGCGAGCTCGGCGACCGCTTCGACGAGATGGCGGAGCGGATCGCCGGGCTGCTCGCGTCGGAGAAGGAGCTGCTCGCCAACGTCGCGCACGAGCTGCGCACGCCGCTGTCGCGCATCGGCGTCGCGCTCGACATCGCCGCCGAGGGCGACGCGGAGGCGGCGCGCGCGTCGCTGTCGGAGATCGCGGTCGACATCAGCGAGCTCGAGCAGATCGTCGACGACATCCTCGGCGCGCTCCGGTTCGCGCTCGGCAAGACCGAGCTCCCGCTGCATCGCATCGAGACCTCCCCCGATGGCATCGCGCGCGCGGCGATCGACCGCCTGAAGAGCCGCCACCCCGAGCGCGCGCTCGTCCCCGCGATCGCCGACCACCTGCCCGCGATCGACGCCGATCCGATGATGCTCCGCCGCGTGCTCGACAACCTGATCGAGAACGCCCACAAGTACTCGCCGGCGCAGGCCGCGCTGATCGAGCTGGCGGTGTTCACCCGCGGCGATCTCGTGGTGTTCGAGGTCCGCGATCGCGGACTTGGCATCGCGGCCGACGATCTGCCGCGCGTGTTCACCGCGTTCTTCCGCGGCGATCGCAGCCGCTCGCGCGAGACCGGCGGCGTCGGGCTCGGGCTCACGCTGTCGCGGCGGATCGTCGAGGCGCACTGCGGCACGATCGCGATCGCCAGCGCGCCGGGCGTGGGCACCACCGTGACCGTCGAAATACCTCGTAACGCAACCGAGAAACCCGTGACGCCTGTCGCCCCCAAGGTAGCTCCATGACCACTCTCCGCCTCGGTCTCGCCCTCGCCTCCGGCCTCGTCACCGCAAAAAAAACCGCTGGCCGCCCCCTCGCGCTCAGCCCCGCCGCCGCCGGAAAAATCCTCATTCAGCCCGCGCGGTAGAGCGGCGGCAGGCCGGCGCGGCTTCGCTGGATCAGCCGACCTCCCGCGCCACGCGCTGCCAAATCAGCGTGAA
>JAPLLF010000619.1 GCA_026387715.1 Pseudomonadota bacterium | reverse complement strand
GATGAGCATCGGCCCCTCGACCATCGCGTAGAACGGGTTCTTGACGGTGCCGAGCGGCCGCGTGAGGAACAGCGCGGCCTGCCCGAAGTAGTTGAGCAGGATGCCGGGGAGCGCGAGCGAGTACCACGCGATCCGGATCGGCCGCTTGCCGAAGTGACCCATGTCCGCGTACAGCGCCTCGCCGCCGGTGACGACGAGGAACACGAGCCCGACGAGCACGAACCCGTGGAACCCGTGGTGCGCCAGGAACGTGACCCCGTAGCGCGGGTCGATGGCGTGGAGCACGATCGGCGCCTGGACGAGCCAGTAGACGCCGATCGCGCCGATCACGATGAACCACACGAGCATGATCGGCCCGAACGCGATGCCGATCTTGCCGGTGCCGAACCGCTGGACGACGAACAGGCCGACGAGGATGCCGACGGTGATCGGCACGACGAGGTGGGTCAGCGCCGGGCTCTGCTCCGACAGACCCTCCATCGCGCCGAGCACGGAGATCGCGGGGGTGATCACGCCGTCGCCGAACAGCAGGCCGGCGCCGAACAACCCGAGCATCAGCGGGATCGCGAGACGCCCCGGCCTGCCGCTCTTGGTGCCGTCACCCTCGACGAGCGCGGCGAGCGCGAGGATGCCGCCCTCGCCCTTGTTGTCGGCGCGCAACACGAACGCGACGTACTTGACGCAGACGACGAGGATGATCGCCCACAGCATGAGCGACAGCACGCCGAGCACGTTCTCGGCGTTGGGGGGCACGGCGTGCGGCGAGAACGTGCCCGCCGCATCCCAGGCGAGGCACTCCTTCATGGCGTAGAGCGGCGACGTGCCGATGTCGCCGTAGACGACGCCGAGCGCGCCGAGCGACGCGTGCATCAGCGCCTTCGTGCTCTTCGGCTCGTCGTGGGCGTGGTCGTCGACGTGCGCAACCGGCGGCGGGACCGTGGGCTCGGCCTCGGCTGGCGCGGGCTCGGCTGGCGCGGGCTCGGCTGGTGCGGGCTCGGCCACCTCGGCCGCGCTCGACGGAGAATCGCTTGGTTCGGGATCAGCGGGCATCGTGTAACTACCTCGGGGCGCTGCGGCCAGTCGCGTCTTCACGCGCTCCGCAATGCGGCCTCAAGATGCCACAAAGGCGATTTCGCTCAAGCGGTTACGCCACTCCTCGCGTCGCTGGAACGTGGTACGAATCGAGCGATGGTGAAGGAAGCTCCGGCAGCGCCACCCGTCAAGCTGACGCTCAAGGAGCGGCTCTCCGCCCACACCGCGGAGTACGGCAAGATCGCGATCTACACGTACCTCGTGATGTCGCTGGCGACGATCACGGGCTTCTCGATCGCGATCGGCGCGGGCATCGAGCCGTCGTCGGCGAGCGGCGTGCTCGGCGTGATCGGGGCGGGCTGGCTAGCGGCCAAGGCGACGATGCCGATCCGCATCCTGATCACGCTCGGACTGACGCCCGCGATCGCGGCGATCATCACGCGCGTGCGGCGCAAGCGCGTGACGCCCGTCGCGGTCGCAGACGTGGCCGACGCTAGCGCCAGCGCCAGCGAATCTGCGTCTTGAGCCCGAGCTCGAGCTCGGTCTCGCTCGTCAGCTGGAGCACCCGGGCGTTGGCGCCGCCGGACAGGCGCGAGCCATACGTGCTGGCCGTATCGACCGCGATCAGCCGATCGTCGACCAGCAGCAGCAGCACGTGCACGCGCGACAGCGAGCCGTCGCCGCCGAGCCCGGCGCCGTCGCAGCGGGCGTAGCGTCCGAGCAGCACGCCGTCGACGAGCGCGCTCCGCCCGATGTGCAGCCGCCCCCGACCGTGTGGGCCCACGACCGACAAGGTCCCCGCCGCCTCGTCCGCCGCGATCGGCAGATCGACGCTCGAGTCCCACGGCCCGTGCGTGCGGATGACCGCGCTGTTTCGGCTCGCGCTGGGTGCGGAGATGGGTGCCGGCACCGCGGCGTGCACCTTCGAGAGCCGCACGTCGGTGCCGTCGGGGATGCACTCGAGCTCGTCGAAGTACACCCGCTGCGGCAGGCAGTCCCACGCGTCTCGCGCCGACGCGGGCCAGTCGGTCGGGTCGCCGAGCGGCAGCGCGAAGATCACGTAGCCACCGGCGCGCACGACGGCGGGCCCCTCGGCGCGCAGGCCGCGTAGCGGACGGTCCTCCTCGTCGCGCATCCCCTCGGCCGTGCGCAGGTCGAAGATCCGGAAGCGAGCCTCGCTCGCCTTGGCCCAGCTCTGCACCGGATCGACGAGGATCGCGAGGTGACGCAGCGCCAGGCTGTCGTTGGCCAGGTACAGATCGCAGGCGTCGTGGCGTCCGACGATCGCGGCGACGTGCCGATCGACCCGCGCGCGCAGCCGGACGAGCCCGCCGACCTGGGCGGTCCGCTCGTCGACCGCCACGATCGCGACGCCCGGCTCGTCGACCTCCCGGCAACGATCGACGATCCTCGGATACGCGGCCTCGAACAGCTGGACGACCTCGAGCTTCCTGAGGCGTGGGACGACTCGCCCCATCATCGTCGGCGCGTTCGGCGCGTTGCCGCGCACCTGCCCGGCCCACAGATCCACGCCGATGGTCTTGGCCGAGGTCACGTGGCTGCCATGGTAACGCAGAGTACGAACGAGCGTCAGGGTTCGTTCGGTTAGTCACTCGGTTCGTCCCAGAAGGTTTGCTTTGCAGGGGCCCGGGCGGCACCTCATGCTTGACGGCCATGCGAATCGCCCTTGCCTCCCTGGTGCTCTGTGCCTCGTCGTCCTTCGCCGTCGCCGCACCCTCTGCCGAGGCCCAGATCGAGGTCATCCCCACCGGCGGGACGCCGATCCTCCACGCTACGATCCTGGGTGCGCCCCTGCTGCCGGCGTCGTCGATCACGATCCGCGATGGGCTCGGCGGCGCCCCGATCAAGGCCGCCGCGGTCGTGCCCTATCGCGACGGCCCGGAGGCGATGACACTCGCGGTCGTCTATGCCGGCGGCGAGGTGTTCGTCGGTAACGACGACGAGGAGCCCGAGGGTCCCTCGCGATATCCCGGCTTCCTCCACGCGCTCGAGACCGGCCTCGACGGCCTCCACCTCAAGGACGCGTTCCCCGTCGGCAGCAAGGCGATCGCGATCGCGTACGACGACGGGACGCACGTCGAGGTGCCGCTCGGGCCGATCGCCACCCTCACCGGCGCGGCGCTCGGCGACCAGCACCACTACCGCAATCGAATCGGCACGGATCTCGTCGCCGGCATCGAGGTCGCGGTCGCCGCGCTCGCGCAGTCCTCGACGGCGCGGCGCGCGCTGATCGTGATCGGCGACGGCAACGACACCAACAACGAGGCCGCCCGCGCCACCCTGGCCGAGCTCAAGAAGCGCGCCGCGCAGAACCGGATCGAGACGTTCGGCATCGTCTACAAGGGCGCGCTGTCGGCCGACGAGACGATCATCACGCGCATGATCCCCGCGACCCGGACCCGGACGATCGCGTCGGTCGAGGCGCTGCCCGCCGCGCTGACGACCATCGCCAGCCAGCTCACCGACGAGCGTTACTACGTGACGTTCCCGACCACCGGGCTCGCGCTCGACGGGCGCGGGCACGACCTGATCGTCCAGGTCGGCGACGACCAGCTCGAGGAGGTGGCCGTCACGCTCCCGGCCGTCGCCACCGGTTGCCAGCTGTCGGGCTGGTGGAAGCAGCTCGGCATCGGCACGTTCCTCGTGGCGCTGCTCGCGCTCGGCGCGATGCTGACCGCGCGGCTGTCTACTGGCGACCGGCGCTGAAGTAGTGCGCGCTCGGGTGCGCGAAGTACAGGCCGCTGACCGACGCGGTCGGGTACATCGCGTAGCTCTCGGTGAGCGTGACGTGGTGGTGCGCGGCGTTGTCGAGCAGCGCGAACAGCGTCGCCTTCGGCGCGTGATCCGGGCACGCCGGGTAGCCGAACGCCGGGCGGATGCCGCGGTACTTCTCGGCGATCAGGGAGGCGATCATGTCCTCGCGCGAGAGCCCCTCGGTGGCGCCGTAGCCCCACTCGACGCGCGCGCGGTGGTGGAGCCACTCGGCGGACGCCTCGGCCAGGCGATCGGCGAGCGCCTTGGTCATGATCGACCCGTAGTCGTCGTGATCGCGCTCGAACTTCCGCGCGAGGTCGTCGGTGCCGATGCCCGTGGTGGTGATGAACGCGCCGAGGTGATCGCGCGGGCCCGACGGCCCGATCGGCGCGATGAAGTCGGCGAGGCAGAAGCAGGTGTCCTTGTCCTCGAGCTGGCGCGGCATCGGGAACCGATAGTCCACGCCGCCGTGGGTCGCGACGATCTCGTCGTCGGCGGTCGAGTACGCGGGGAACAGCCCGAACGTCGCGCGCGCGGTCAGCAACTTCTCGTCGATGATCCGCCGGAGCAGCGCCTTGCCGTCGGCGAACACCTTGCGCGCCGCGTCGCCCTTGACCTGGTGCTGGAGGATCGCCGGGTATCGGCCCGACAGCTCCCACGTGTGGAAGAACGGTGACCAGTCGATCCAGGGCTCGAGCTCGGCGAGATCGAGCTCGAGGTTCTGCGGCCCGAGCTGCTGGGGCAGCGGGATCGTCGACGCGTCGAACGCCAGCACCTGCTTGCGCGCGCGCGCCGTCTCGATCGACAGCATCGGGCGCTTCTGCGCCTGCGCGTGCTGCTCGCGCTGGGTGACCTGCTTGGCCGCGACCTCGGCGATGTACGCGAGCCGCTCGGTCGACAGCAGCTTGCCCATCACGCCGACCGCGAGCGACGCGTCGGCGACGTGGATCGTCGGCCCGGTGTACGCCGGCGCGACCTTGACCGCGGTGTGCTTGCCCGACGTCGTCGCGCCGCCGATCAGCAGCGGCATCGTCATCACGCGACGGGTCATCTCGGTGGCGACCGAGATCATCTCGTCGAGCGACGGCGTGATCAGGCCCGACAGCCCGATCAGGTCGGCGCCGAGCTCGATCGCGGTGTCGAGGATCTTGTGCTGCGGCACCATGACGCCGAGGTCGGTGACCTCGTAGCCGTTGCAGCGCAGCACGACCGCGACGATGTTCTTGCCGATGTCGTGGACGTCGCCCTTGACGGTCGCGATCACCATCTTGCCCTTGGACGACCGATCGCCCGACGCGAGCTTCTCGGCGTCCATCAGCGGCTCGAGGATCGCGACGGCCTTCTTCATCACGCGCGCCGACTTGACCACCTGCGGCAGGAACATCTTGCCGGCGCCGAACAGGCCACCGACGACGTTCATGCCGTCCATCAGCGGCCCCTCGATGATCAGCAGCGGCCGCGGGAACACGGTCAGCGCCTCGGCGACGTCGACGTCGATGAAGTCGGTGATGCCGTTGACCAGCGCGTGCGTGAACCGCTCGCCGAGCGTGCCGCCGCGCCACGCGAGCTGGTCGACGACCCGGGCGGACTCGCCGGAGTACTCGGCGGCGAGCGTCAGCATGCGCTCGGTCGCGTCGGCGCGCCGGTTGAGCACGAGATCCTCGACGTGCTCGCGCAGCACGGGATCGAGCTGCTCGTAGACCGCGAGCTGCCCGGCATTGACGATCGCCATGTCGAGCCCGGCCTTGATCGCGTGATACAGGAACACCGCGTGCATCGCCTCGCGCACGCGCGGGTTGGTGCGGAACGAGAACGACAGGTTCGACACGCCGCCGGAGACCTTCGCGCCCGGCAGCTCGCGCTTGATCCGCGCGACCGCGTCGATGAACGACACCGCGTACGGATCGTGCTCCTCGATGCCGGTGCCGATCGTCAGGATGTTCGGGTCGAAGATGATGTCCTCGGGCGGGAACCCGACGGTGTCGACGAGCAGGTCGTACGCGCGCTTCGCGATCACCAGGCGGTGGTCGACCGACGTCGCCTGGCCGGTCTCGTCGAACGCCATCACGACGACGGCGTGGCCGTGGCGCCGGACCTCGCGCGCCTGGCGCAGGAACGACTCCTCGCCCTCCTTGAGCGAGATCGAGTTGACGACGCCCTTGCCCTGCAGGCAGGCCATGCCGGCCTGGATCACCGAGAACTTCGACGAGTCGACCATCACCGGGATGCGCGCGATGTCGGGCTCCGCCGCGATCAGGTTCAAGAACCGGCGCATCGCCTCGATGCCGTCGAGCATGCCCTCGTCCATGCAGACGTCGAGGATGTTCGCGCCGCCCTCGACCTGCTGGCGCGCGACCGCGACGGCCTCGTCGTACTTGTCGTCCTTGATCAGCCGGCGGAACGCGGCCGAGCCGGTGACGTTGGTGCGCTCGCCGATGATGATGAAGTTGGTCTCGGGCGTGATCGTCAGCGGCTCGAGCCCGGACAGCCGCGTGTACGCGGGCGGCGTGATCCTGGCGCGCGGCGCGACGCCCGCGACGGCCTTGGCGATCGCCGCGATGTGGTCCGGCGTCGTGCCGCAGCAGCCGCCGACGAGGTTGAGCATGCCCTCGCGCGCAAAGCTGCCGAGGATGCTGGCCATGTGCCCCGGGGTGTCGTCGTACTGGCCGAACTCGTTGGGCAGCCCGGCGTTCGGGTAGCACATCACGCGCGTCCCGGAGATCCGCGCCAGCTCGGCGACGTGCGGCCGCATGTCCTCGGCGCCGAGCGCGCAGTTGATCGACACCGCGAGCAGCTCGACGTGCGAGATCGAGTTGTAGAACGCCTCGATCGTCTGCCCGGACAGCGTGCGCCCCGAGCGGTCCGGGACCGTGACCGACGTGATCACCGGCACCCGGCGGACGCCCTCGTCGAACAGCGACGCGAACGCGTAGAGCGCCGCCTTGCAGTTGAGCGTGTCGATGTGGGTCTCGGTGAGGATGAGATCGACGC
>JAPLLF010000551.1 GCA_026387715.1 Pseudomonadota bacterium | reverse complement strand
CGATCGAGGTCGCCGATGCGCCCGTAGGCGCCGAGCAGCTCGACGTAGACGGGCGGCGACAGGCCGAGCGCCTCGCGCAGCGACGGCTCGACCACCGGCTCGCCCGGCTCGACGACCGGCTCGTCGGCCAGCTCGTCCGTCAGGTGGCGCTCGGCGTGCGCGATCGCGTCCGGCCAGCGATACGCCGCGAGGTAGAGCATCGTGATGCGCTCGTCGATCGGTCGACGCGACGCCACCGGCGCCCGATCGCGGGCCTGGGTGAGCGCCGCGATCGTCTGATCCACCCGGCCCTCGCGGATCTCCATCATCGCCCCGAGCAGCGCCTGCTCGTCGGCGATGCCCGAGCCCGGGTTGAGGATCTCCGCGACGTCGAACAGCCGGCGCGCGAGCTTGAGCTGATCGGCGCCGGCCATCCGGCGCGCCGCGGAGCGAACGAACGGCCCGACCACCAGCAGGCACGTCCCCATGCCGAGCCCGATCGCGCCCGCGATGTTGCCCGCCTCGGGGCCCCCGTGCCGCGCCCACACACCGATCAGCGACAGCAACCCGGCGGCGAGCTGCATCTGCCCGAACAGCGCGGTGCCGTGCGGCCGGCGGCGGATGAAGAACTGCCCCCAGTAGCCACCCGCGATCGCGACGCTGAGGAGAAGGAGCTCGTACACGCGGTGCTACGCCGGCGCGCTATCGATGAAGCGCCCCATCTTGCGGAACTTCTGGTAGCGCTGCTCGATGAGCTCGGCGGGCGGCAGGTCGCACAGCTCGCGGAGGTGGTGCTTGATCGACGCGCGGAGCTTCGCGGCGGTGACCGCGGCGTTGCGGTGCGCCCCACCCGCGGCTTCCGGAATGATCTCGTCGCAGATGCCCAGCGAGACGAGATCCGGCGCGGTCAGCTTGAGCTGCGCGGCGGCCTCACCGACCTTCGCCGGGTCGCGCCACAGGATCGACGCGCACCCCTCGGGCGAGATCACCGAGTAGATCGAGTACTCGAGCATCAGGATCCGGTCGGTGACGCCGAGCGCGAGCGCGCCACCGGAGCCGCCCTCGCCGATCACGATCGAGATCATCGGGCACTCGAGCGACGCCATCACCTGCAGCGCCTTGGCGATCGCCTCGGCCTGCCCGCGCTCCTCGGCGCCGAGCCCGGGATACGCGCCCGGGGTGTCGATGAAGCAGATGATCGGGCGGCGATAGCGCGACGCCAGGCGCATGAGCCGCGTCGCCTTGCGGTAGCCCTCGGGACGCGCCATCCCGAAGTTGCGATGCATGTTGTCCTTGGTGTTGCGGCCCTTCTGATGGCCGAGCACGAGGACCTCCCACTCGTCGAACCCCGCGAAGCCGCCGACGATCGCGGGATCGTCGCGGAAGCTGCGGTCGCCGTGCAGCTCGACGAAGTCATCCATCAGGAGCTGGATGTAGTCGTTCATGTACGGCCGCGCCGGATGCCGCGCGAGCTGGACCTTCTGCTGCGCCGTGAGGTCGGCGAAGACCTCCTTCTGGAGCCGGCGCGCCTTCTGCTCGAGCTTGCGGATCTCGCTCGAGAAGTCGACGGTCTCGGTCGACAGGCCTCGGAGCTCGCTGATCTTGCGCTCGAGGTCGATGATCGGCCGCTCGAACTCGAGGATGTTGCGGTCGGTTAGCTGGGCGGGTTCGACCATCAGGAACCGCCTAGGTACCGCTCCAGGTCGGCGAGGTCAACGGCGGCCGGCTGGGGGAACCAGGTGACGGTGGCATCGGCCCGGTACCAGGACAGCTGACGGCGGGCGTAATGCCGCGAATTCCTTTTGACAAGTTCGATCGCGCGCGTGCGATCGGCCCCCGTGCCCTGCTCGGCGACCGCGTGGAGCTCGGCATAGCCGATCGCCTGCTGGGAGCGCAGCGGCGGCACGAACCCGGCCGCCCGCAGGGCTGCGACCTCGGCCTCGAGGCCCGCCGCGAGCATGGCGTCCACGCGGGCGTCGATGGCGCGGTAGAGGACCTCGCGATCGGGTGAGAGGCCGACCAGGCGCACGTCGTAGCGCCGCGGCAGCGTCCGGTGATCGTGCCGCGCCTGATGCGCGCTCATCGGCTCGCCGGTCAGCCGGAACACCTCGAGCGCCCGCACGATCCGCTTCTCGTCGTGGGGGTCGATCCTGGCGCCGCACGTCGGATCGACACGCAGGAGCTCGGCGTGGAGCGCGTCCAGGCCGTCGCGCCGCGCGATGGCGACCAGCTCCTCGCGGATCGCCGGCGACGCCGGCGGGCCATCGAACAGGCCGAGCAGCAGCGCGCGCACGTAGAGCCCGGTGCCGCCGCAGATGATCGCGTGCTTGCCGCGCGCTGCGATGTCGGCGATCGCCGCGTCGGCGAGCTCGACGAACCGCATCGCGGTCATCTCCTCGTCGGGTCGCAGGACGTCGAGCAGGTGATGCGGGATGCGCGCCCGCTCCTCGCGCGTCGCCTTGCCGGTGCCGATGTCCATGCCGACGTAGACCTGCTGGCTGTCGGCCGAGACGATCTCGCCGCCGACCAGCGCGGCCAGGTCGAGCGACAGCCGGGTCTTGCCGGCCCCGGTCGGTCCGACGATGACGACGACGCGCGGCCCCACGTCAGCGACCGAACCGGCGCGCGATCTCGGCGAGCGGCAGGCGCAGGAGCAGCGGGCGACCGTGGGGACCGCGGCCGCCGTGGCCGGCGACGACCTCGTCGAGCGAACGCAGCAGGGTCTCGGCCTCGCTCGGCGCCAGCCGATCACCGGCGCGCACGACCGAGTGACACGCGATCTCCGAGAGCATGCGCTCGACGAGCTCGGCCTCGCTGGGCGTGCCCTCGGCGGCCCACTCGTCGAGCAACCGGCGCAGGAGCTGGGCCGGATCGCCGTGCCGGATGCCCGCGGGGACGGCCTTGACCGCGATCGTCCGGACGCCGAACGGCTCGGCCTCGAAGCCGACCCGCGCGAGCGCCGCCGCGACGCGCGAGACCAGCGCGACCTGCGCCTCGCTCGCCTCGATGGTGACCGGGAACAGCATGCGCTGGATCGCGAGGTCGGCCCCGCCGGAGCGCGCCTGCAGCCGCGCGAGCTCGACCCGCTCGTGGGCCGCGTGCTGATCGACGAGCACCAGCTCGCCCTCCCCCTCGCACGCCAGGTAGGTGAGATCGATCTGGCCGACGTAGCGCAGCGACGAGAAGTACGTCGTGTGCGGCTGGGCCAGGGCCTGGGTCTGGGTGGAGGCGGGGCCGGAGCCGAGCGCGAGCTCGGGCTCGGGTGGCGGGGGCGCCTCGCGCTCACGCTCGTCGGCGCGGCGATCGACGACGCCGCTGCCGCGCGCGAACAGCGGCTCGGCGGCGCGGCTCGAGCGGACCTGGTCGCGGACCTGCGCCGCCCACGTGCGCGGCGACGCGGACGATGCCCCCGTCGAGGACGCGGCGGCCGTGCCGTCGAACCCGAACCGCGCCTGCTGCATGCCACCGCCGCGGCGCTGATCGGCGAGCTGCGCCGCGTAGCGCTGCGCGAGCGCGGTCGGCTCGCTCCCTGCCGGCAGGCGTGGCGGCACCGCGCTCGTGATCCCGGTCATCACGACCGGCCCCGCGCCCTCGGACCGCCACGACGCGGCGGCGATCCCGGCCTGCACCACGTGGCGGACCGCCGAGCACACCGCGCCGGCATCGGCGAACCGGACCTCGAGCTTCTGGGGGTGGACGTTGTAGTCGACCGCGTCCCCTGGCACGTCGACGAGCACGATCGCGATCGGGTAGCGCCCGCGCGGCACCAGCTCGCCGTAGCCCATCGCGATCGCGTGGAGCAGCCCGCGATCGCGCACCGGCCGGCGGCCGACGAACAGCTGGACGCCGCGCGACGTCGTCTGCGCGAGCTCCGGGGCGCCGAGGTACGCGGTCACCCGCACCGCCGACTCCTGCCCGCTCGTCGCGACCAGGCGCGCCGCGATCCGCGTGCCGAGCAGCGCCCGGGCGCGCGCGCCGCCATCGCGGTCCGGCGGCAGGTCGAGCGCGACGCGGCCG
>JAPLLF010000865.1 GCA_026387715.1 Pseudomonadota bacterium | reverse complement strand
TTCGGACCGCTCGCCCGCGCCCGCGAGCGCCTTCCCGCGCCCGGCGCCCTCGCGCTCGTCGGGCTGCTCGCCGCGGTCGCGCTCCCGGTGCTCGCACTGCGCGGCACGCCCGACGCGGCGACCGCGAGCGCGGTGACCGAGTAGTCGTACCTCGGCTCGCGCGTCATCCCGCTGCTGCGCAAGGCGATCGATCACGATCACGACGGCTACTCGGCGTTCTTCGGCGGTCCCGACTGCGACGACCAGAACGCCGGCGTCCACCCGGGCGCCACCGAGATCCCCGACAACGGGATCGACGAGAACTGCCTCGGCGGTGACGGCCACAAGGCCGCCGTCGTCCCGCCGCCGCCGCCGGGCGATCACGTGGCCAAGCCGGCGCCCACGGTGAAGGGTGGATCCAACGTGCTCGTGATCTTCGTCGACACGCTGCGCGCGGATCGCCTCGGCTCGGCCGGCTACAAGCGCGACGACGTCTCGCTGACGCCCGCCCTCGACGCGTTCGCGAAGGACGCCGTCGTGTTCGAGCGCGCGTACTCGCAGGCGCCGAACACGCCACGCTCCGTGCCGTCGTTCATGTCGTCGCGCTACCCGTCGCAGGTCAAGGTCGACAAGGTGTTCAAGGCGTACCCGAGCCTGCTCGACGACAACGACCTGTTGTTCGAGGTCCTCGGCGGCGCGGGCTTCACGACGATCGGCGAGACGTCGCACTTCTACTTCTGCGATCGCAAGAAGTACCCCGACAGCTGTGGCCCGGTCGTGTCGTGGATGGCGAGCAACATCACGCAGGGCGCCAAGGAGTGGAATAACTCCGACGCCGAGAACATCCCCGAGTCGAACAAGGACGTCGCGGGCCCGCGCACCGTCGAGAAGGCGAACAAGAAGCTCGCCGAGCTGGCCAAGGACAAGACCAAGTTCGCGATGCTCGTGCACCTGTTCGAGCCGCACTCGACGTACGTCGTGCATCCGAACTTCGTGAGGAACGGCGTGCAGATGTCCAACATCACCGAGCGCGGCACCAAGTCGCTCGAGCAGAAGTACGACTACGAGGTCGCGTTCGTCGACGATCAGATCGGCAAGCTGCTCGAGCAGCTCGCCGCGACCGGGCTCGACAAGACCACCACGGTCGTCGTGATGGCGGATCACGGCGAGGCGTTCGGGGTGCACGTCGTCGCCGGCAAGCCGGACTTCTTCCACGGCGACTCGCTGTACGCCGAGCTCATCCACGTGCCGCTGATGTTCCGCATCCCCGGTGGCAAGCCGTGCAGGCGCAGCGATGTCGTCGGGCTCGTCGATCTCGCGCCGACGATCGCCGCGCTGTTCGACGTCAAGCCGGCGGCGACCTGGCAGGGCCGCAGCCTCGTGCCGGCGCTCGCGTGCGGCGAGCTACCTCCCGCGCCGATGTTCTCGGAGCTGCTCCGCGCGCCGGACTGGGATCACGAGGCGAAGTCGATGGTCACCGCCGACGGCTTCCACGTGTACTTCCGCACGAGCGACGCGCGCTGGGAGGTCTACGACCTCAACAAGGATCCCGACGAGCGCACGAACATCGCCGACGGCCATCCCAAGCTCGAGCAGTGGAAGACCGAGCTCGCCGCGTGGATCGAAGGACCGCTCGCCGCCGGTGGCGGCAAGTGATCAGCGCAGCGCGCTGAAGATCGTCGCCGACACGGTCGAGCCCTGCTCGACGTCACGTCCGGCGAGCCGCGCGAGCTCGCGCCCGATCACGGCACGGCGCGCGTCGGAGGTGGCGAGCGCGCCGTAGAGCTCGACGCGCACCGCGACGTCGGCCCAGGCCCAGCGCGACGCGACCCACATCCGCGCGATCGTGCCGGCGGTCGGCGCGGCGCGATAGGCGGTGACCGCCGCCCGCGGATCCGTGGGATCGAGCGACGCGGCGAGTGGCGGGTGCTCGAGCCTGGCGCGCTGGCGATCAAAGGTCGCCGCCTGCGCGTCGCGCCCGAGCGCCCGCGACGTCGTGCTCGCGACCTCCAGCGTCGGGACGATCGTGTTGGCGCCCGCGAGGTCGAGCGCCTGACGCGACGCCTCGAGGGCGAACACGTGGAGCCCGACGCTCTCGAGCACGCGCGCGACGCCGAGCCACGTCACCGCCGGATCACCCGACGCCGCCGTCGCCTGGGTCGCAGCGACGAGCGCGGCGTCGCCGTCGCCGGCGCGGGCGATCGCCTCGGCGAGCCGCGCGAGGTAGCGCGGCTCGGGGCTCTGCTCCACCGCGGCCTGCCACGCGGTCCGCGCGCGGGCCGGATCGCCGAGCGCGGTGAACACCGCGCCGCACACCGCTTGCCCGAGCGCGCCGTCGTCGGACGCGGCGACCAGGTCACGCGCCACCCGCTCGCCCGCCGCCGGGCTGCGGCGATACGTGGCGACCAGCTCCTCGACTGAACGGAGCGAGCGGGCGCCGGACGCCACGCGCTGGACGTAGGCCACGACGGCGCCCGCCTGCCAGTCGTGGCCGGCATCCTCGCTGGTCGCCTCACCGAGCTCGTCGTCCCGCAGCTCGAACTGCGTCGCGAACCAGTCGGCGTCGGGATGCCCCTCGGCGAAGGCGGCGAGGATCCGCGGTGGCGGCGCGCCGTCGAGCAACCGCGCGACCGCGCCGAGCAGCTGATCGTCGCGCGACGCCGCCGCGAGCTCCGCGTCGGACGGACCCGCGAGCCGGGTCGCCCCGAGGCCGACGAGCCGCGCGAGCACGACCCGTGCGGGGCCGCGCAGGTCGGGGAACGGCTTGCCGACCGGATCGCCGCCGGCGAGGGCCGCGAGATCGAGGCGCGCCGCGACGAGCTGACCGAAGCCCTGCCCGCTCGCGTGCGCCGCGCGGAGCGCGATCGCGAGGAACGCCGCCGCGTCCTCGGGATCGCGGATCGGCGGCGCTTCGAGCGCGGCGACGAACGCGGCCTCGGCAGAGGCGTCACCGGTCGCGTCGCGCGCGCGACACGCCGCGAACCGACAGCGCTCCGCGCCGACGAGCTCCTCGGACGATGGCGGCGCGGCCTCGCCCGTCCAGATCGGGGACCACCACGCGAGCGCGCGCAGGTAGCTGGCGTGCGTGGCCGCGGCGAAGGCCGCGCTGTCGGTCCGCGCCGCACCGCGCCGAGACCCCTGATAGAGCTGCTCGGTCTCGTCGGTGGCGGCGCGCGCGAACGCGAGCTCGTCGCGCCCGCGGGCGCGGATCCCCGGATCCACGTGCGCGAGATCCGCCATCGCGTGCGTGAGGTGCGCCGTCGCGATCGCCCACGGATCGATCGTCGCCCCGTAGCCCTGCGCGCGCCGCAGATCGGCGAGCGCGGTCGGCGACGAGCGGAGCGTGCGTCGGTCACCGCGCTGGGCGAGCAGGCGTCCCAGCCGCGCGCGATCGTCGGCATGCCAGCGCACGCCGATCGGTCCGCCGAGCCGCTCGACCGTCTCGAGCTGCGCGATCGCCTCCGCGGGTCGATCGCGCTCGACCAGCGCCGCCAGCGCGAGCCGCGCCTGGACGTCGCGCGGATCGGCGAGGATGCGCGCGACGAGCTCGAGGCGCGCCTCGTCGGCGCCGCGCGTGCGCACGAGCGACGCGACGTCGAGCGCCGCGGGGGCGCGCACGCCACACGCCGCGAGCGCCGCGACCACGAACGCGAACCGCTTCATCAGATCGAGGCAGCCGCGATCGCGTTCTTGATCGTTTCCGCGTCCTGCTCGCCGCGGAACGCGCTGTGCGCCGTCCCGTCGCGATTGAGCACGAGCGTGTACGGGACCGCGCGCACGTTGTACTTCGCGCGCAGCGTGCCGTCGTCCACGAGCACGGTCCCGGTGAACTTCGTGCGCTGGACCGCGGCGATCGCGGCGTCGGCGTTCCCGGACACGAACACGGCGACGGTCGACGCGCCCTTGGCGGCGGCCGCTTCCTGCGCCCGCGGGATCTCGATCATGCAGTGACCGCAGGTCGGACTGACGAACATGATCACGGCCGGCTTGCCCTCGAGCGTCGCCGGATCGAAGACCGCGTCGCCGACGGTCGGCGCGACCAGGGTCTGGGCGACGTTGCCCGGGGGGACGACCTCCGGCGCCGACTGACAACCCGAGGCGCCCGCGGCGACGGAGATCGCGAACGCGAGCACGAACCCCGATTGAATCGATGCGCGCAAAGGTGGCATACCGTCGGTATGGATAGCACGGCTCCGGCGAGCGATGACGCGACCGAGCTGGGCGACCTGATCGGCCAGCTCCGCGCGCAGCTCGCGCGGCGCGCGCGCCTGGGGGCCTGGGCGATGCCCGGGGGCCGGTCCCCGCGGCGCGCGGGCGTGGAGGGGGCCACCGAGCCCACCCCCGAGCCCCTCGCCGGACATCACCCGCTCGCGATGATCCGCGAGGAGCTGGGTGCGTGCACGCGCTGCAAGCTCGCAGAGGCCCGGACCAAGATCGTGTTCGGGGTCGGCGCGATCGACGCGCCGCTCGTGTTCGTCGGCGAGGCGCCAGGCGAGCACGAGGACCGCAGCGGCGAGCCGTTCGTCGGGCCGGCGGGCGAGCTGCTCGACAAGATGATCGAGGCGATGGGGTGGACCCGCCAGGCGGTCTTCATCACGAACACCGTGATGTGTCGGCCGCCGCAGAACCGCGCGCCCGAAGCCGACGAGCTCGGCGCGTGCATGCCGTTCCTGTTCGCGAAGCTCGACGCGATCGCCCCGCGGATCATCGTCGCGCTCGGGGGTTTGGCCGCGACTACGCTGCTCGGGATCGACGCGCCGATCTCGGCGTTGCGCGGGACGTTCCACGACGTGCCGCGGTTTCCGGGCGCGCGCGTGATGCCGACGTTTCATCCCGCGTACCTGCTGCGCGAGCCGGAGCGCAAGCGCGACACCTGGGCCGACCTCAAGCTGGTGATCGCCGAGCTCGAGCGCCTCGGCGTGCACCCGCCGAATCCGCCGCGTGCGTGACGCGTTCGCCGTCGAGCTCGCGGTCGTGCGGATCGATGCCGAACTCGCGCGCGAGCTCCCCGCGCACGTGCGCGCGTACGCGCGGGCCTACCTCGCCGGTACGACCGCACCCTCGGCCCCGCCGATCCTGACCCGCCCCGCGACGCTCGCAATGGCGCGCGACGCCGATCGCCGCGACCTGCTCCGGCTGGTGGTGCCGCTCGCCGTGGAGCGGGACCCGCGGGTCAGCGCGATCCGCGGCGGCGACGTCACGTGGGAAAGGTACGGGCGGCTCGTCGGGGCGCGGGATGTGGCGGCCGGAGGCAGCTTCTGCGAGGTGATGCATGCCCTGCACATCGAGCACGAGCACGAGCA
>JAPLLF010000733.1 GCA_026387715.1 Pseudomonadota bacterium | reverse complement strand
AGCAACATCGCAACCTGCTGCTCCAGGTAGGCGATTCGCTCGTCGACAGCGCTCACCCATACGTTAGATCACGCCTCGATCAACCTGTCGATCCCCACCCCTCCAGGGAGAGATCCGGACTCCACCCGGTGAACGCGTACCTGAATTACACCCAGTGATCGAACTGCGCGTCGAGGTAGCTGGAATCGCACCAGCGAATTGTTCGCTTCGCTCACCACAGACCGGCGAAAGCCGGACTCGCAGGCTTCGCTTGCTTCGTGGTCCCGAACCAAGCGTTCTACTCCTGAACTACACCTCGTGGTCTTCTCGTGGTCTTCTCGTGGTCTTCCCGTTCTGTTCGTAGCTCGGCACGCTGCCAGTGAATCGAACACTGCGACTCGGATTTGGAAACCAAGTTCGTCTACCAGACGGCAACGCAGAAATTTCGATCTGATCATTCGTCCGGGCGACTGGGATCGCACCAGTGACCGCATGCGCGTCGTGCATGTGCTCTGCTGCTGAGCTACGCCCGGAGAGGTCGTGGTGGAGAGGTCGCGGTGGAGGGAGTCGAACCCATCGTTCGTTCGCTCCTAACGAACGGACTCGATGCTGGGTTGGAGCATCGCGTCGTCGCCTCACCCGAGGCACCGCGAGGGCAGATCGTCGTCGCAGCTGATGGACTCGAACCATCGCGCGCGCGGATATGAGCCGCGGCGGTGCCCTGCACGAGCTGCGAAGCGAGGGCGTCCGTGGCCGGAGTCGAACCGGCGTTTCGCGGTTGGAAAGACCGGAGTACTGGGCCGCTGTACGACACGGACGTGAGGTAGCCGGTATCCATGATGGGAATCGAACCCACGTTACTGGTTAGAGAGACCAGCGTACTGACCGCTGTACGACATGGACAAAGCCCGCGGGTCGCGGACGATGGAACCCTCGCCTCGCGCGCCGTCATTCACCTGGACGGACACGCTCCTCGAGAACCGCGGGGACGGTTGGGATCGAACCAACGACCATCCGGTTAACAACCGGCCGCTCAACCTGCTGAGCTTCACCCCCAAGAAGTGCCGGTGCTCGCGCACCGGCAGCGGTCGCAGGCCGCGCCTTCGCTCAGCTTCGCGCGCACCTCGAGGGTGCCCGCGCGCGAGCGAAGTCGGCGATCACCGGAAGGTGCCGACGGGTCGAGGCCGACCACATCAGCGTCTCCGCGTCGTCGGGCTCAGCAACGCTGAACCCGGTCGACGGCATCCCGGCCACGACCACGTTGGTCGGGATGCTTCGTGCTTCACGATCGAATCGTCGTGCCGAGCGCACGGGTCGGGGGCGTTCGCGCTCCCGACGTGGACCTGAAACGAATCGCCTGGTGGCGACGAGCGCGGCGCACGCTCCGTCGCCGGGTGGCGACGCGTCCAAAGATTCGAGCCTCCCGTCGGAATCGAACCGACGACCGGCTGCTTACGAAGCAGCTGCTGCTACCGCTGAGCTAGGGGGGCAAGGATCGAGCGGACGACGGGAATCGAACCCGCATTGCCTGGTGTGGCGCACCGAGCAGTCACCATGACGCATCCGCGGAGACGATCAGATCGAGCGGACGGTGGGAGTCGAACCCGACGGCCTGCGGTGTGGGGCACCGAGGCAGAACCGTTCTGCATCCGCTTGGCGACCCCTCGCGGGATCTAGGTTTCGAACGATCGTCGGCGCGAGGCGCGTCCGGTCGCTCTTCGTGGGTCGGGAGGGAATCGAACCCTCGTCGGGACAGATTAAGAATCTGCTGCAAAGCCAGCGTTTGCTACCAACCCGGAGCTTGTCGTCGTCCCACCCTCTGGAGTCGAACCAGATCCTCTCGGGCTTCAGCCGAGCGCGCAGGCCGCTAACGCTTGAGTGGGATGAATGGACCGCGCGGAGGCGCACACCGGCGAAGGCCGGTCTCGTCGCCGCGCGGTCCCAAAGTTGGGTGCCTGCCGGCACCCGTCATCATCGTTGCTATGCGGTTGTCAGAGATCGTCGACGACGGCCGGCGGGTCCCAGCAGCGGGCATACCTCCGGCGTTCTGCGCTCGCGGGGAACCTCGAGCGCAGCAGTCTCGATTCGAGATCTCATGTGTTAATCTCCAGTGGAGACACACGAGATCACGAGTCCAGATGCAGGTTATCGCCGGGCGAGAAGGCCCGGGTGTGGGTGGGGGTAGGTGTCGTCGACCGCGGTGGCCGCGAGCAGAAACCCGTCGAAACCGACCGAAAACGAATTGGGCCACCTGGTTTCCCGGGTGGCCCTGTCGCGCATCACGCTTGATTGCGTGGTGTGCTAGAGGAGCCTCCCGGTACCGCTATCGAGACCTTCGCCATAAAAACCAATGGCTTGGGCCCGTCCGACGGTCGCGCACTTCAGGGTCCAGCCGTCCACGGGGGACGCTGCGACCACGAGCGTGGCGATGCGGCGATAGGTATGTGGGCGGAGGTTCAACATGTCGTTCTGGTCGGTGGTTCTTGTTCATCCGCTGCACGAGTGCGGCGGGTTGATGCATTAACGAATAACCCCAGCTGGAGGATCTGTCAATTCGTTTTTATTGGAGATCGCTAATCGCTCTTGAGGACTCGGGATTGATCATCTCCGGCGACACGCTCCGCTCAGCGCGGATCGGCCAGCGTCGCGAGCATCACGGGCGGCGAGAGCCCGAGCTCGACGCGTGGACGGCGCTCGATCAGCTCGCCGCCGGCCTCGACGGAGATTCCGGAATGATCGTCGGAATCAGCCACTTCGATGGCGATCCGATCGCACAGGAAGTCCCGGACGCGATCGGAGAAGTAGTCGCCGCGAAACGCCGCCGGGGTGTTGCGGAGCACCTCGAGCATGCCGGGATCCCCGCACCGCAGGTGATAACGATCCTCGCGACGGTCGGCGAACGGGAACATCTTGAGCCCGAAGCCGAAGTAGGGAATCGTGCCCGCCGCGACGAGGGTGCAGGCCCCCGACCAGATGACGGATCCAGCTGGAATCGTTCGTGAGATCGGCCCGTGCGGGCGCATCTCGACGACCGGACTGCCCAGGTTCGTGACCGTCACCCGCACCCGGTCGGTGAACGTGAAGCGGGGAATCGACCGCAGCGCCACCGACAGGGCGTAGCGCGCGGTGCCGCCGAGCAACCGGCCGCCCGGGACGCGATCGACGACACGCCCGATCGCCGCCTGATCCTCGAGCACCAGCGCATCGAGGCCGACGCCGACGAACGGGGCCCGGAGGCCCACCACCTCGATCATCCGGCGCGGGTGCCACGTGGCCTTGCCCTGCGCGAACTGCGCGAGATCTCGCGCGGGATCGTCGGACGCCCCGAGGGTCGTGGCGAGCGCGTTACCCGACCCGAGCCGCACCATCCCGATCGCCGGCTCCGGGCGCCCCTCGCCGCGACACGCCTCGGCGATCAGCGCGAGCGTCATCACGAAGGTGCCGTCGCCGCCGCCGAGCACCACGAGATCGACGCCCCGCTTGATCTCGTCGCGCACGATCGTGCGCGCCTCGACCAGCGAACGCGTGTAGTGCACGCGCATCGCCCGCGAAAACGCCGCGCGCGTCCGACGGGTCAGCCCACGGGCATTCGCGTTGATGATCGCGACGGCGCGCACGGGTGGATCGTAGCGGACTCGCTATCATTCGAACATGGCAACGCGGCGATGGCGCACGATCCTCGCGCGGATGTTCGAGGGCGCGATGGTGCTCGTCGCCACCGGCGCGCTCGTGATGTACTGCTCGATCCCGGACGCGCGCCCGCTCGCCGACCAGAATCCGACGTCGACGGCGTTCATCGACCTCCGCCGCGAGGAGGCCGCCGCGGCCGGGCGCCCGTTCCAGTTGCGCTGGGAGTGGCGACCGCTCGGGCGGATCTCGCGCTACCTGCGCGCGGCGGTGATCTACGCGGAGGACTACAACTTCTACCGGCACGACGGCGTGGATTGGGCCGCGATCGAGCACGCGGTGGAGGCCAACTGGAACCGTGGCGCGATGGCGATCGGCGGCAGCACGATCACGCAGCAGCTCGCGAAGAATCTGTATCTGTCGCCTCGCGCTGCCCAACCCGATCAAGCGCGCGCCGAACGTCCGAGATCCGGACCTCACGATCAAGGCGGTCCGGATCATCCGCCTGCTGCGCATGCAGGGCCTGATCGACGCCGGCCAGGAGCGCACGGCGCTCGATCAGGTCGGGGCGTCGGGCGAGCGCGTGCTGCCGGGGCGCGCGCCGCGCACCGATCCCCCGGTGCCCGCGCCGGTGCCGACCGCCACGCCCACACTCCCCACACCCGATGCGCTCGATGCGCTCGATGCGGGTGCCCTATAGTGATGCCCATGCAGCTCGAGCACGCGATGGTCGTGAGGCGCGTCGGCGATCCCGCGGCGCCCGCGATCGTGTGGATCCATGGCCTCGGCGAGTCCTCCACCAGCTTCGACCCCGTCGTCGCCGACCTCCCGGGCTTCCATCACGTGTTGCCCGATCTGCCGGGCTACGGGCGCTCGCCGTGGACCGGCGCGCCTTCGACCCTCGCCGCGCTGGCCGATCACCTCGTCGCGTGGCTGGCGGACCAGCCGCCCGCGATCCTCGTCGGCCACTCGATGGGCGGCGTGCTCGCGATCCTCGTCGCGGAGCGCATGGCCGTCCGCGCGGCGATCGCGGTGGATGGCAACCTGTCGCGCGGCGACTGCACGTTCAGCGCGATGGCCGCGGCGTACGCCGAGGGCGACTTCGCCGCGACCGGGTTCGCGACGATGCGCGACGCGGTCTACCTGCGCGGTGTCGACGAACGCCCCCTGCGGGGCTACCACGCCGCGATGGTGTTCACGTCTCCGACGGTGTTTCACCAGCACGCGGTCGATCTCGTCGCGCTCAGCGAGGTCGAGGATCTCGCGCCACGGCTCGTCGCCCTGGCGTGCCCGCACCTGTTCGTCGCTGGCGTTCCGGACGGCATCTGCGCTTACAGCCGCGGCCTGCTCGGCCACCACCAGGCGCACTGGATCGGCCTCGAGCCCGCCGGGCACTGGGTGCACCTCGATCAGCGCGCTCAGTTCGTCGCGCACGTCGCCGGCTTCGCCGCGTCGCTCGCGTGCTAGCCAGCCAGCTAGTACTCGGCCACAGGGGTTCTGACCGATTGCTGTCGTTGACGCGTTTGACGTCGACTTCGTCGTCGACCTCCTTCGTTGTCCCTTTGAACGGCGACGTTGAGCTTGCCCCCTTCGTTGTCGTCGACCGACGGCACGGCAGCGCCGGTCCAACGTCAACGATGGGAGCAAGCTCAACGTCGCCGTCGAACGCGTCAAGGTTGGGGGCGACGTCGAGGTCAAGGTGGACGCGAGGCTCGGGGAGATTTTGAACCAGTCAGAATCTCTGTGGTGAGGTACTAGAACCGATAGCCGACGACGAGATCGACGTCGGGATAGAGCCCATCGATCCCCGCGCCCTCGTCGAGCGTGAAGCCCCAGTACTGCACGCCCGCGCCGACGCGCACCAGCACCCGCCGGTCGCGCACCAGCCAGCCGTAGCCAGCGGTGAGCCCGGCGCTCCACGCGGCGCCGCGCGCCGCCATCGGCAGCGCGTCGGTCGCCCGGCTCCGCCACGGCGACCGAGGCCATGCCACCGAGGAGGATCGCGCCGATGATCGCGACCTGCCTCATCCGAAGACGCGCCGGATCCGCGCGATCGCCTCCTCGATGTTCGCGCGCGAGTTGAACGCCGACAGGCGGAAGTAGCCCTCCCCGGCCGGACCGAACCCAGCGCCCGGCGTGCCGACGATCTGCGCCTCGTGGAGCAGCCGATCGAAGAACGCCCACGACGTCGCGCCATCCTTCGTGCGCAGCCACAGGTAGGGCGCGTGCACGCCGCCGAACATCGTGAAGCCCACGGTCGCGAGCCCCTCGCGGAGCAGGCGCGCGTTCTCCATGTAGAACGCGATCTGCGCCTGCGTCTGCGCGAGGCCCGCCGGCGAGTAGGCCGCCGCCGCGCCGCGCTGGACGACGTACGACGCGCCGTTGAACTTCGTCGTGTGCCGGCGCGACCACAGCGCGTTGATCGACACGCGCTTGCCGTCTGGATCCGCGCCGGTGACGCCCTTGGGGATCACGAGGAACGCGCAGCGCACGCCCGTGAACCCCGCGCGCTTGGAGAAGCTGCGCAGCTCGAGCGCGCACTCCCTGGCGCCCTCGATCTCGTAGATCGAGCGCGGCAGCGACGGATCGGAGATGTACGACTCGTACGCGGCGTCGAACAGGATGATCGCGTCGTTCGCGCGCGCCCACGCGACCCAGCGCTCGAGCTGCGCGCGCGTGGCGACGGTGCCGGTCGGGTTGTTCGGCGAGCACAGGTACACGATGTCGATGGCGGTGCCCGCCGGCGGCGGCTCGGGCTGGAAGCCGTTGGCCTCGTTGCCGACGAGGTACACGAGGCCGCCGTAGCGACCGTCGGGTCCGAGGGCCCCCGTCCGACCGGCCATCACGTTGGAGTCGACGTACACCGGGTAGACCGGATCGGTCACGGCGACGCGCGCCGCGAGCGCGAAGATCTCCTGGATGTTGCCGCTGTCGCACTTGCTGCCGTCGCTGACGAAGATCTCGTCGGCGGCGATGTCGACGCCCCGCGCGCGGTAGTCGTGCTCGCGGATCGCCTCGAGGAGGAAGTCGTAGCCCTGCTCGGGCCCGTAGCCGCGGAAGGTCTCGGCCTTGCCCATCTCGTCGACGGCGGCGTGCATCGCGTCGACGATCGCGGGCGCGAGCGGCTCGGTGACGTCGCCGATGCCGAGGCGGATGACCCGCTCGCTCGGATGCGCGGCCTGGTACGCGCGCACGCGGCGGCCGATCTCGGGGAACAGGTAACCGGCGGGGAGTTTCGCGAAGTGCTCGTTGATGCGCGCCATCGGCGCGGACGGTAGCAGACCGGCCGCGCGGGCGGCGGGTTGCCCCGCACGAGACCGCGCGCCTCGAGCGGCGATCGAGCGGCGATCGAGCAACCGTGCGCGCCCCGCGCGAGCCAGAGCAAAGATGCGAACGAGCCTCCTCCTCCTGATGTTGCTGGCGATCGGCTGCGCGCGCGACGTGCGCACGCGCTACCCCGCGCTCCCCGAGGTGCCGACGAGCAGCGTGGTGCTGTTGCTCTCGGACGCCGCCTCCGGGGTGGCGATCGCGGTGAACGGGATCCTCGTGGTGCAGGATGCGCACACCGCGCGCGTCGTGATCGACAACGTGCCGACCGGCTATGCCGAGATCGTGCTGACCGCGAACGGCGCGGACAAGGCGATGCGCGTGTGGGTCGGCGACGATCACGCCACGACGATCCCGATGGGCGTGCCCGACGGCGGCGGGGCGACCGGCTTCCTCAAGACGATCTTCGCCTCGATCGTCACGATGGCGGTCTACGCGCTGTTGCACTGACCTCGTCGTGGTGGCGTAGGATCCGCGCCGATGGCCAAGATGCTGATCGATGAGTGCGTGTTGCCGCTGCCGTTGACCCCCGTCGCGACGGGCAAGCCCGCGGTGGACGTCGCGATCGCCAGGCTCGCGGCGTGGGAGCTCTCGGCCTACACGCCGAACGACACACCGTACGGGGATGACTACGAGCGGACCGTGAAGGCCGCGAACGCCGCTCCGAAAGCCAAGCTGCTCGTCTTGCTCGACGACGCCGCGTGCACCGTCGGCAACGCGCCGTACGACGAGGCCCGCGTGAAGCGGCTCTCACCGGCGAACAAGAAGGCGTACCAGAAGGCCTACGAGGCCGCGCTCCACGCGAGCAAGGGGCGCCGAGGCTTCCTGCGCTGGTTGATGGCCGCGGTGCTGCCGAACGGTCGCGCGCGGCTGCTCGAGATCGCGACGACGGCGCGCTATGCCGCGGGCGCGCGCGTGATCGCCGCCCAGACCCTGTTCGAGCACACCCGGAAGCCCGCCGAGCTGCGCACGATCGCGCGCGCGCTCGATCCGCACACCTGGAAGGGTGAGGGCGCCGATGACATCGACGTCCTGCGCATCTACATCGCCGCGTCGAGGTGCTGGCACGAGGTCGACGCCAAGCAGGCGTACACCGCGCTCGCCGATCTCGTCACCCCCAAGGCGATCAAGACGCCCCTCGGCGTCAGCCGCGCGTCCGTCGTGATCGACTCGCTCGGGCCCGACTGCGACCCGCGCTGGGCCGGGACGATCGCCGAGATCGTCGAGGGGGATCTCGAGTTCTCCATCCTCCCCGCGCTGACGACGTCGTCCGGGTGCTCGGACGCGTCGCCGATCAGCGCGTCCTGCCCTACCTGGTCGCCGCGCTGCACGCCAGCTGGATGCACTACCCGGCCGCGTTCGAGGGCTTCGCCCACGCGGGCGATCCAGCCATGATCCCCGTGATGCGCGCGTGGCTCGTCGACAACGCCTCCCCGGAGCGCACCAAGGAGGCCAACGCGATCATCAAGCAGCTGGCGAAGCGTGGCCCGATCCCCGTGGGTGCGGAGGCCGCGGCGAAGCCCAAGCCCAAGGCCGAGCCCAAGCCCGAGCGCCCCGTCCTCGTCTACAAGAAGACCAAGGCGTTCAAGGCGCCGAAGCTCGCCCCGGTGGCGAAGCAGGAGAAGGAGCTCGCGAAGATGTTCGCCGACGCGGGGATCGCCGACGCCGCCTCGATCCTCCAGCGCGCGGTCGTGATGATCCCCAGGCGGGTCGACGAGGCCACCCTCTCGCTCGGCGAGACCAAGCTCGGCGGCCGCGACGGCGTGGCCGCGGGTCGGCAAGGAGCCCCTCACGTTCCTCGCACAGCTCGATCTCGCCGCCATCGCGCCGCACCTTCCATCACCACGGCCGTCGCGACCGTCGTTGCCCAGGTCCGGATACCTGGCGTTCTTCGTCGACAACAACGCCAGCGCCGGCGCGTCCTACCTCGAGCACGCGCGCGTCGTGTTCACCAGGGCGGGTGCGACGCTGACCCGTCGCGAGGTCCCGGAGGACTTCGTCGACCGCATCTATCAGGCTTGTGCGGTCACGCTCGCCCCCAAGGTCTCGATGCCATCCCCGAACAACGCCCACGTGAGGAAGGCCTTGAAGCCTGCGGTCATCGAGACGTACGCCGAGGACGTCCACGTCGACCTGCCGGCCCTGCCGCAGATCCTCGGCTATCGCGATCACGGCTACGACGCCGAGGAGGCCGCCACCTCCCAGATGCTGCTCCAGCTGACCGGCGATGATCAGAGCGACATGGAGTTCGGCGACTGCGACTACCTCAGCTTCTTCATCTCGGAGAAGGCGCTCGCCAAGGGGGACTTCAAGAAGGTCTGGCCGAAGATCGGGGACTGACTGCGTCCGTAGTGATGCTGGCGCCACACACGTGGTGTGCCGTTGACAGCTCGGGTCGCGTAGTTTCTGGTAGTTAGGCGGAGCATGGTCGTTGCTCTACGAGATCGCGTGCTCCGCCTCGCTGGTTTGACGATGTTGTTGCTCGCGACCTCCGCTCACGCCCAGCCGGCCCAGCCGACCGATCCTGCGACGCCAACCGATCCCGCCGATCCCAACCCGACCTACCAGAGCCGGATCGGCACCGAGCTCCCCAAGGGCGCGTGGCCAGGCGTCAGCCTCGAGGACGTCCGCGGGATGCGCGCGTGCACGCTGGAGGACCCCGCCCCGGTCGTCGGCTCGCCGATCACGTGCCGCCCGCCGGTGCTGCCGACGTCGACCCACCTGTCGGTCGACGTCGCGTGGCTCACCGGGTTCGCGTTCGTCGATGGCGGCGTGCGCGGCAAGCACGGCCTCGCCGCGGACGTCGAGTGGTGGGCGACGCGCGCGCTCGCGGTCGGCGTGCGCTACGAGCTGACGGGCATCGGCACGAGCGCGATGGAGCCCAGCGGGCTCGCCGGCACCGGCCTCGTCACCGCGCGCTGGCGCGGGTTCACCGACGAGGTGGATCGCGACGCGGTGTCGGTCCAGCTCGGCGCCGGCTTCGCGATGCGCGACCGCGACCTCGGCCGCGAGCCGGTCGCGCGCCTCGCGATCGGGCGCGACCTCGGCTACATGACCGGCGAGACCGGCGGCGTCACCTGGGCGTGGGAGCTCGCCGGCGAACAGGGGCTCGGCGCGACGAAGCTCACCTCGGTGACCGCGGGCGTTCGCGCCGGCTTCGAGCTCGGCATCCGCGAGCCTCGCAACCTCGCCATGCGCGACGAGGATCCGCCGCTCCGGGACGCGCTCGCCGGCGAGTTCCGCGGGTCACCGCAGGTGGGCCTCGGTGCGAGCCTCGACGTGCCGGTCCCCGGGATCGCGATCGAGCGCGCGCTGTGGCGCACGACGCTGCTGTGGACCACCGCCCACGACGACGACGACGGCGAGCACGGCCTGCGCGGCACGTGGGCGGCGCTCACGGGCCCGCGCCTGCTGCTGCTCCCGGGCGTGTTCGCCCCGTACGTCGACGTCCAGGCCGGCCCCGCGGCCATGTTCGCGCCGATGGATCCGGACGCGTCGCTCGGCGTGCTCGCCGAGGCCGAGCTCGGGCTCGACCTCCACCTCGGCTGCCAGACGACCATCGACTTCGCCGGCCGCATCCAGACCGAGCTCACCGATGGCATCGACGTCCGCGCCGGGTTCTTCGTGCTGCGGGTCGCCCACGGACCGGCGCTCCGACGTGGGACCTGTCGCGACGACGCGCCGCTCGCGAACTGACCTTGGGGTACAGTCCGGCCGTCATGGCCGAGCGCAGCGACTTCATTCGCGACATCATCGACGAGGATCTCCGGACCGGCAGGCACACGCGCGTCGCGACGCGGTTCCCTCCCGAGCCCAACGGCTACCTCCACATCGGGCCCCCGAGAAGGAGGAGGTCGAGTACGTCCAGTCGATCGAGCACGACGTCCGCTGGCTCGGCTTCGAGCCGAGCGCGGTGCTGTTCTCCGCCGACTACTTCCCGCGGATGTACGAGCTCGCGGAGAAGCTCGTCCAGGACGGCAAGGCGTACGTCTGCGACCTCACCAACGAGGCCGTCCGCGAGCACCGCGGCACGCTGCTCGAGCCCGGCACCCCGAGCCCGTACCGCGCCCGCAGCGTCGCCGAGAACCTCGATCTGCTGCACCGGATGATGGCCGGCGAGTTCCCCGACGGCGCGCGCACGCTGCGCGCGCTGGGCGACATGGCGTCGGCGAACATGAAGATGCGCGATCCGCACCTCTACCGGATCCGCCACGCGCACCACCACCGCACCGGCGACCAGTGGTGCATCTACCCGATGTACGACTACGCGCATCCGCTCGAGGACGCGATCGAGGGGATCACGCACTCGATCTGCACGCTCGAGTTCGAGAACAACCGCGAGCTCTACGACTGGGTGATCGAGCACACCGAGGTCAGCAAGGGGACCGTCGCCCCGCGGCAGTACGAGTTCGCGCGGTTGGCGCTCGAGTACACCGTGATGAGCAAGCGCAAGCTGCTCGAGCTCGTCAAGCAGGGGCACGTCAGCGGGTGGGACGATCCGCGCATGCCGACGATCTCCGGCATGCGCCGGCGCGGCTTCGCGGCCGAGGCGATCCGCGCGTTCTGCGACATGATCGGCGTCGCGAAGGCGAACTCGTTCGTCGACATCGGCAAGCTCGAGTACTGCGTGCGCGAGGAGCTCAACCGCAACGCCCCCCGCGTGCTGGGCGTGATCGATCCGATCGAGGTCGAGCTCGTGGACGCGCCGGCGGCGATCACGATCGACGCCCCCGGCCCGCGCACCCTCGCGATCGGCGCGCGCGTCTACGTCGACCGCGACGACTGGCGGGACGAGGCCCCGGACGACTACCAGCGGCTCGCGCCCGGACGCACGGTGCGGCTGCGCTACGCGTACTGCATCACCGTCGGGACCGACCCCGCCGACGTCACGCGCGACGCGAGCGGCAAGGTGACGAAGCTGCGCGCGACCGTGCACCCCGAGACCCTCGGCGGCAAGAACCTCGCGAGCGGCGCCAGGCCGGCGGGCGTGATCCACTGGGTCGACGTCGCCACCGCGATCGACGCCGAGGTCCGGATCTACGACCGGCTGTTCAAGTCGGCGCGCCCCGAGGAGGGCGGCGGCGATTTCTTCGCGCAGATCGACCCGGGCTCCCTGCAGATCGTGACGACGGCGAAGCTCGAGGCGAGCCTCGCGACCGCCGCGGTCGGCGCGCGCTTCCAGCTCGAGCGCGTCGGCTACTTCATCGTCGACGCCGACACGACCCCGACCAGGCGCGTGCTCGCGCGCATCGTCACGCTGCGCGACTCGTATCATGCCCACGCGGCGGTCGAGGTCGAGCCGGCGGTCGTCGAGAAGAAGCAGAACAAGAAGGCGGCGACGCGGCCGAAGAGCAAGTCGCCGCAGGAGTACCGGGCCGAGGCGCGCGTGCGCGACTCCGAGCTCGCGGCCGCGTACGACCACATCGCCGCGCTCGTCGGCCCCGACCACGCCGACCTGCTGACCGACAGCCTGACGCTCGCGTCGCTGTTCCGCGCGGCCGAGGCGCACGCCGAGCTCGCCGCGAAGTGGCTGATCAACGAGCTGCCGCGCGCGCTTGGCGAGCGCGAGCTCGAGCCGACCACGCTCTCGGCGGATCACTTCGCCGCGTTCGTCGACGCGGTCGCGCGCCAGACGCTCCACGCGACGGCCGCCAAGGCCGTGCTGGCCGCGATGGTCGCGACCGGCAAGCCGCACGATCAGGTGGCGGTCGCGCCGGCCGCGCCGGTCGATCTCGACGCGGCGATCGCCTCGGTCATCACCGCGCACGCCGACAAGGTCGCGCAGTACCGCGGGGGCAAGACCGGCCTGCTCGGCTTCCTCGTCGGCCAGGTCATGAAGGCGGCGCCGGGCGCCGACGCCGCGGCGGTCAACGCCGCGATGCGCGATCGCCTCGCGACCTGAGTTGGTTCGACCGTAAATCAGACGTAAACGCAAACGTCGACGTAAACGTAAACGACGACGGTGATCGTTTGCGTTTGCGTTCTCGTCGACGTTTGCGATCAGTCGACGACGCGCAGCCGCTTGCCGTCGACGACCGGCAACGCCGCGGCGTGCTGCGCGCGGGGCTCGACGAGCTTGGCGGGGCGGATCGCGTCGTCGCGCTCGGCCCACGCCCGCGCGACGTCGCGATCGAGCAGGTGCGTCGGGCGCACGTTGCGGAGCGCGTTGAGCATGATCGAGCGGACGTGCGGGTTGTCCTTCTCGAGCGTGGCGAGCAGCTCCGTCATCGCGTCGCGCTTGAGCCCGTCCTGGGAGCCGCACAGGTTGCACGGGATGATCGGGAACGCGAGCTGGCCCGCGAGCTCGGCGATCTCGGCCTCGGCGCACTCGATCAACGGGCGGATGACCTCGAAGCGACCGTCGTCGGTGCGATAGCTCGCCGGCATCGCCTGCAGCTTGCCGCTGTAGAACAGGTTGAGCAGGAACGTCTCGAGCGAGTCGTCGCGGTGATGCCCGAGCGCGAGCTTGTTGCAGCCGAGCCGCTCGGCGGCCGTGTAGAGGATGCCGCGGCGCAGGCGCGAGCACAGCGAGCAGTAGGTCGCGGACTCCGGCAACACGGAGGTGACCACCGAGTAGGTGTCCTCGCGGAGGATCTCGAACGATTGCCCCGAGCCCTCGAGGTAGGCGCGGAGGCCCGCGCCGTCGTAGCCGGGCTGGGCCTGGTCGAGGTGGACCGCGACGAGCTCGACGCGAAACGGCACCCGCGCCACGAGCTTGGTCAAGAGGTGGAACAGCACGTAGCTGTCCTTGCCGCCCGACATCGCGACCATCACGCGATCACCCTCGGCGAGCAGCTGGTAGCGCTCGCAGGTGTCCTTGACGTCGCGATAGAGTCGGCCCTCGAGCCGCCGGATGGCGTCCATGACCCGGTCTTTTAGTCGATCTCACCGCCCACGTCGACCATGATCCTGATCGTCGTCGGCATCATCGCGCTCGCGGCGTTCACCGTCGAGGGCGCCATCGGGTTCGGCAGCACGGTGATCACGGCGAGCATCGGCGCCCAGTTCCTGCCGCTGGGCGAGCTGCTGCCGGCGTTCGTGCCGCTCAACCTGTGCCTGTCGGCGTGGCTCCTCCTCGGCGGGCGCCAGCACGTCGCCTGGCGGGTGCTGCTCGTCGAGATCGGCCCGTTCGTCGCGCTCGGGGCCATCGGTGGGCTCGCGCTGTGGCACGTGCCCGCGCAGACCGCGTTCGCGTTCGGCTTCGGGATCTTCGTCGTCGGGCTCGCCTTGCTCCGGCTGCTCGCGCCAGGAGATCGCACGATCCCCAGGCCCATCCGGGTCGCCCTGCTCGTCCTCGGCGGCGTCGCGCACGGCCTGTTCGGCACCGGCGGCCCGCTGATCGTCTACGTGGTCCGCCGCCGGATCCCGGACAAGTCGAGCTTCCGGGCCACCCTCGCCGTGCTCTGGCTCGTCCTCAACCTCGGCCTGCTGGGGAACTTCATCGCGCTCGGCAAGTACACCGCGTCGTCGGCGCCGCTCGCCGGCGTGTTCGCGCTGGCGCTCGCCCCGGGCCTCGTCCTCGGCGAGCGGGTGCATCGCGCCCTCGCGCCGGAGCGGTTCGAGCGGCTCGTCTGGATCGTGCTGCTCGTCGCCGGCCTCGCGCTGTCGATCCGGTCGGCGCTCGCGCTGTGGTAGATCCGCTGCGATGTCGAAGGATCTCGAAGCGGCGATCGAAGCGCTGCGTGCACGGCAACGAGCGTCGATCGCCGCCGCGATCGACGCGGCGCTCGAGGGGCTCCCCAGGATCATGCGCGGCACGATCCGCAAGGTGCTGTTTCCGGGCGGATCGTGACCCCGCGAGAGATCGAGCTCGCGAAGCTCGCCAGGGTGTTCGGCACCAGCGAGCTCCCGTTCGTCGACGGCCACGACGCGGCGGGCCTGCGCGCCCTGCGCGAGCGGATCTCCGCGACGCTGTTCGACGACGCGCGGCCGATGCTGCTGCGGGTGGCGAAGGCCTCGCGGCTGTTGCCCAACGCCTCGGTCGCCAAGGTCGGCGAGAAGCTGTTCGGCGGCCTGCTGTGCGCGCACATCGCGAGCCTGCTCGCCACCGACCACGCGCTCGACCTCGCGATCCGCATGCCGGACGCGTTCCTCGCCGAGGTCGCGGCGCAGCTCGATCCGCGCGGCGCGCACCAGGTGGTCGCGGCGATCCCCGGCCCGCGCGTGGTCGCGGTCGCGGTGATCCTCGTCGAGCGCGGCGACTTCATGACGCTCGGCCGGTTCGTCGACTACATCGCGACCGACACGACCACCGCGGTGATCGCGGCGATCGCCGACGAGCTCGCGCTGCTCGAGGTCGCGAAGTTCGTCGAGTCCGCCGCCAAGCTCGCGGAGCTGATCGATCTCGTGCCGGACGAGCGCCTCCGCAGGATGGTGCTCGCGACCGACCGCGACGACGCCTGGCCGGCGCTGCTGCCGTTCGCCGCGGTCATGACCGACCGCGCGCGCGCGCAGACCGCGCGGATCGTCGAGGCGCAGCCACCCGCGACCCTCGCGCGGATCGTCACCGCCGCGCTCGCCGACCCGAGCTGCTGGACCGGGCTCCGGGCGATCGCCGCCGTGCTGCACCCCGACGTCCAGTACCGGCTCGCCGCGCTCGTCGTCGCCCACGCGACGGGAGCGCCGGCGTGATCCGCGGCGTGCTGCTCGGCGGGTTGCTCGCCGGGTGCTCGAGCCCGTCGGTGCTCGATCCCGCGCCGCCGATCCCGTCGCCGCCGCGCGCGACCGTCGTCGACGAGGCCGCGTGGGCGGGGCGCGCGCTGCTCGGCGAGCTCCTCCCCGAGGGACCCGGCGCCGGGCTCGGCGACCGAAAGCTGACGCCCGGGACCGAGGTGCGCCTGCTCCGCGACGCCACCGCCGTCCACGTCCGCGTGACGGCGAGCGATCGCGACGTGGTGGCGGCCGACGGAGTGACGATCGCGATCGGCCCGGTCACCCGGACGCTCGCGGCCCACGAGGCGACGCCGATCCCCGGGGGATGGCGCGTCGAGGTCGCGCTCGACCGCGCTCAGCTCGGGCCGTCGCCGGTCGCGGTGCGCGTGTCGCGCTGCGACGCGTCGTCGAGCGCGCGGACGCCGTCGTGCGCGACCTGGTCGACGACGATCGAACCGGATTGATCGTCGCTCGCGAGCCCGCGGCGCAGCCGATCGCGCGGGTGCCAGTCGGCGAGCTCGTCGCGCGGATGGATCGGCCCATCGAACTCGAGCGCGAACGCCGCGTCGAAGTCGGTCGTGCCCCGGGTGCGCACGAAGATCGTCTTCCTGTTGTAGGCGAGGAAGAACATCAGGAACGGGAAGAAGTTCTTCACGACCACGACGTCGGCCTTCCACGGCGACAGCCCGACCTCGGTGTAGAACGACGGCCGCATCACCATCGCCGGCCCGGCGGTGACCACGATCCGCAGGTGCGCGATCGCGAGCACGACGGTGCGCCCGAAGCCCTTGCGATCGTGCTTGCTGAGGATCGTACCGGTGACCGCGAGCGGCTCGGCGCGCGCCGGATCGAGCGAGGCCCCGAGCGCCAGCTCGATCGACGCGCCGACCTCGCGATCCCACGTCGCGGCGATCGCCGACGGATCCCGCACCGCGGCATACGTCAGCAGCCCCTGCCCGGTCTCGAGCAGCGCGCGGATCAGGTGCGTCGAGTCGCCGACCGCGCCGGCGGTCACGACGTCGGAGGCGTCCGACATCACGACGCAGCCGAGCTTGCGGCGCACGGTCGCCTTGCGCGCCATCGCGATCGCGGTCGCGGGGGTCTCGAACGCGGGCGGCTGCTCGTGGCGCCGCGCCCAGCACATCTCGGCGAGCTCCTCGGCGAGTTGCTCGGCGCGCGGCTGATCGTTGTCGGTCACGGCGATCGTCGACCAGCCGATCGCGCGATCGTCGTTCCATGGATGCACCATCAGCGCCGACGCGCCGAGCACGCCCTCGGCCTCCTCCCGCTTGAGCCGGCGGAACACCGGCCGCATCGGCTGGAGGAAGTCGATCGTCTTGCCCCCGCCGAGGATCATCGGCAGCGAGCGCCACGCCATCGTCGGGCGCAGCTCGCGGAGCACGGTGCCGATCACGATGCGCCCGGCCTTCGCGCCGATCTCGGCGTGATCGCGATGCGGGTTGGTGTGGTACGCGACGATCGCGTCCGCCGCCTCGACCCGCGCGCGCGTCACGTTGGCGTGGAGGTCGTGCGACACGACGACCGGCGCCCCGTGCAGCACCTCGCGCACGCTGCGCAAGAGGCGGCTCTCGGGATCCGAGATGCCCTGGACGCCCATGGCGCCGTGCAGGCACAGGAACAGGCCGTCGATCCGGCCGGCCGCCCGCAGCTGCTCGACGAGCCGGCCCTCCAGGGTCTCGAAGCACGCGCGCGACAGCGGGCCGCCCGACGACGCCCACGCCGACAGCAGCGGCACCGGCTCGACCTCGGCCGCGCGATCGCGCGTCGCCGACACGAAGCCCGCGAGCTCGGCGCGCTTGAAGTAGCCCTCGACCTCGTGGCCGACGGTCACCTGGTGCATCAGCGCGGCGCCCTCGAAGTAGTGCGCCGACTCGAAGTCGTGCAGCTCGGTCGGCACCGGCGACAGGGCGTTGCTCTCCTGCGCGATCCGCGCGAAGGCGATGCGCTTCATCGGGGCCCCGCGGCGCGCGCCTCGGCGAGGTGTTGCGCGGACGTGCGGGCGTACATGTCCGCGATCAGGCCGCGCACCTTGCGGGCGACGAGGCCACGCACGGGCATCTTCGCGGCCATGCCGTACATCGGCGCCGACCCGCTCTTGGCGAGCCTGGGATCGCGCCGGACCTCGTCGAGCGAGGCGCGCAGGTCCGCGAGATAGGGATCGACGATGCCCGCGTGGTTCGCGGTCACCGTCAGGTGGATCGTCGCCGGCCGGTGCTGCCGATCGATCGTCCAGCCGCGGCTCTCCATCCGGTCGGCGACCGCGTAGACGTCGAGCTTGTCGCCCTTGCGACCCGCGCTCGGTGCCGCCCACGTGACGATCGTCGCGTCGCCCGCGCCGCCGAGCACGTCGAGGCCGAGCTCGCGGATCCCGGCGCGGAGCCGATCCGCGGTGTCGGCGGCGGTCTTCGCGAGCGCGAGGTAGCCCTCGTCGCCGAGCGCGTGCAGCGCCGCCCACGCCGCGGCGATCGGGCCACCCGGGCGCGTGCCGATCATGGTCGGCGACGCGTAGATCCCACCCGGGAAGTCGGTCGCGACGAAGATCTGGTACTTCATCTGGTCCATCGAGCGCCACACCAGCGTCGACGCGCCCTTGCCGGCGTAGGCGTACTTGTGGAGGTCGGCGCTGATCGACGTCACCCCCGGCACCCGGAAGTCCCACAGCGGCACCGGCCGCCCGAGCTGCTCGAGCCACGGCAACATCCAGCCACCGACGCAGGCGTCGACGTGCAGCGGGATCTTCTTCTTCTGCGCGATCGCGCCGAGCTCCGCGATCGGATCGACGACGCCGTGCGGATACTGCGGGGCCGACGCGCACATCCCGATCGTGCGCCAGGTGATCGCCCTGGCCATCGCCCGGGGATCCGCGCGGAGGTCGTCCCGCAGCGCGACCTTGACGAGCTTGACGCCCAGGTAGTGCGCCGCCTTGTCGAACGCCGGGTGGATCGTGGTCGGCACGACCAGCTCCGGGCTGCGGATCCATGGCCGCTCGCGGCGCGCCCGATCGCGGTACGCGGCGACCGCGCACAGGATCGACTCGGTGCCGCCCGACGTCACGGTGCCGACCGCGCCGGCGGCGTGGAACAGCCGGCCCGCGATCTCGATGATCTCGCGCTCCATGCGCGCCAGGCTCGGGAACGCCATCGGGTTGAGCAGGTTCGCGCTCGCGTACATCGCGTGCGCGTCCTTGAGCAGCTGCTCGTGCGCGTCGCCCGCGTGGTAGACGAGCGAGAACACCCGCCCGTCGCGCCACCTGGTGTCGCGCGCGCGCATCGCGGCGAGCTCCTGCAACACCGCGTCACGGTCACGCACGGGGATCATCGTCTTGGCGCCATGGCTCATGTGCGGCACCATCGACGACCCGCGGCCTCCGCGCCAGCGCCAACACGGCGATGGCCGATTGTATCGGCTACCCTGCCCCCATGCCTGACGACCTCCGCTGGAAGCTCGGCGTTCGCACGCCCGGCAACGACTACCGGATCTTCAAGACCGGCTTCGTCGACGCGACCCACCCGCGCGTGACCGGCACGAAGCGGTTCTCGCTGATCGAGGCGGTCGACTGGGTCAACGTCATCGCGCTGACCGCTGACGACCGCGTCGTCCTGATCCGCCAGTACCGGCCGGGCACGGACGCCGTGTGCGTCGAGATCCCGGGCGGCATGATCGACCCGGGCGAGGATCCGCGGACCGCCGCCGCCCGCGAGCTCGTCGAGGAGACCGGCTACGTCGCCCCGGTGTGGACGCAGATCGGCAAGGTCGCGCCGAACCCGGCGATCATGAACAACTTCCTGTTCACGTTCCTGGCGGTCGACGCCGAGCCCACCGGCGCGCGCGCGCTCGACGGCAGCGAGGTCATCGACGTCGAGACCGCCACGCTCCACGAGGTCCGCGGCATGCTGCGCGACGGGACCATCGACCACGCGCTCGTCGTCGCCGCGTTCGGGCACCTCGCACTGGCGCTCGGCGACCTGCGACGTCCATAATGCGCCCCATGCCTCCCAAGACATCGTGCCCCGTCACCCTCGCGCAGTTCGTCGCGAAGGCCGAACCGCTCAAGGTCACCATCAACGGCTCGGAGATGCTCGCGGAGGTCAAGCAGTTCTCGACGGGCAGCTTCGGCTGGTACATGAACGCCAAGACCGTCGTCATGGTCGACGGCAAGGCCGTGTCCGTGCAGATCGGCATGAACATGACGGTCGTCGGTAGCAAGGACGCTTCGCGCGAATGAGCGCCCGACGAGCGATGAGCACGCGGATCGCGCTGGTGTTCGCGGGCCAGGTGCCCGTCGGCGAGAAGGTCACGATCGAGGGCTGGATTCGCACGCGCCGTGACTCCAAGGCCGGGCTGTCGTTCCTCGCCGTGTCCGACGGCAGCTGCTTCGATCCGCTCCAGGTCGTCGCGCCCCAGGAGCTGACGAACTACGCGACCGACGTCGTCCGGCTCACCGCGGGCTGCTCGGTGCGCTGCATCGGCGAGCTGGTCGCGTCGCAGGGCAAGGGGCAGACGGTCGAGCTGCGCGCCGACACCGTCGAGGTGGTCGGCTGGGTCGACGATCCGGATACCTATCCGATGCAGCCCAAGCGCCACACGATGGAGTACCTCCGCGAGGTCGCGCACCTGCGGCCGCGCACGAACGTGATCGGCGCGGTCACGCGCGTGCGCCACACGCTCGCCCAGGCCGTGCACCGGTTCTTCGACCAGCAGGGCTTCTTCTGGGTCCACACCCCGATCGTCACCGCGTCGGACGCCGAGGGCGCCGGGCAGATGTTCCGCGTGTCGACGCTCGACCTCGAGAACCTGCCGCGCACGCCGGCGGGCCGGGTCGACTTCGACAAGGACTTCTTCGGCAAGGAGGCGCACCTCACCGTGTCGGGGCAGCTCAACGTCGAGACGTACTGCATGGCGCTGTCGCGCGTGTACACGTTCGGCCCGACGTTCCGCGCCGAGAACTCGAACACGCGCCGCCACCTCGCCGAGTTCTGGATGATCGAGCCGGAGCTCGCGTTCGCCGATCTCGCGGCCGACGCGCAACTCGCCGAGGACTTCTTGAAGTTCATCTTCAAGACGCTGCTCGACGAGCGCAAGGACGACATGCAGTTCTTCGAGAAGCATGTCGACAAGGACTGCATCACGCGGCTCACCGCGATGATCGACAGCAAGTTCGAGCGCATGGACTACACCGACGCGATCGCCACGCTCGTCGCGTCGAACAAGAAGTTCGAGTTCCCGGTCTCGTGGGGCATCGACCTGCAGAGCGAGCACGAGAAGTTCCTGACCGAGGAGGTCGTCAAGGGCCCCGTCGCGGTCGTGAACTACCCGAAGGACATCAAGGCGTTCTACATGCGGATGAACGACGACGAGAAGACCGTCGCCGCGATGGACATCCTGGCGCCCGGCATCGGCGAGATCATCGGCGGCAGCCAGCGCGAGGAGCGGCTCGACATGCTCGATCGCCGCATCACCCAGATGGGCCTGCACGCGGGTGACTACAACTGGTATCGCGATCTCCGGCGCTACGGCACCGTGCCGCACGCCGGGTTCGGGCTCGGGTTCGAGCGCGCGATCCTGTACGCGACGGGCATCGAGAACATCCGCGACGTGATCCCGTTTCCGCGCGCGCCGCGCCAAGCGGAGTTCTAGTGCGCGACGCCGTCCTCGCTGTCGAGCGGGCCTACGTCGACGCGGGCACGCGCGCCCCGACCGCCGGGGTCGCGAGCGGCGATCCCGACGTCGCGGCCGCCGCGATGGGCGCCGTCGCGTCGCGCTTCCTCGCGGTCGGCACGCCGCGCTCGATCGGGCTGGTCGGCGATCCGGCCGCGATGCGGCGCTCGCTCGACGCGCACCGGCTGTGGTTTTCGCCGCGCGACATCCGCGTGGTCGGCGACGCGGCCGCCGCCGCGGCGCTCGATCCCGGCGCGCGCGTGACCTCGCTCGACGAGGCGCTCGCCGCCGACATCGTGTGCGTGCACGCGCCGATCGCGATCGCCGCGCGGTCGCTCCGCCGGGGCACGCACGTCAACGTGCTGGTCGCCGGCGTCGAGCTCGACCCCGCGCTGGCCACGCTCGCCACGATCACGCACGAGGTGCCCGGCCTCGCGGCGCTCGCCGCGGGGCTCGTCGACGGGCGCCAGCTCGACGATATCACGCTGTTCGTGATCGGCGACGCCGCGATCGCGCGCGCCGCGCTCTAGGACTTCGCGAGCGGCCAGCCGTTCGCGCGCAGCCACTGCTCGAGCCGCGCGGCGTAGATGAGATCCATCACCGTGATCGCCTTGGCCTCGTGCGTGTTGATGTGGAGCCGCAGCCCCGCGTACTCGAGCACGATGCGCGGGTGATGATCGAGCTCGTCGGCGAGCACGCCGGCGAACGCGGCGACCATGCCGGTCTTCGTCATCGGCCCCGCCAGGTGCAGCACGAACTCCGTGCTCGCGACCGTCCACCGGGGCCCGAGCAGATCGAGCTCGTCGGCGAGCTGGTCGAGCCCGAGTCCTGTCCGCCCGGGGGGCAGGGTCGCCATCACGTCGAGGTTGGTCGCGATCGCCATCAGGTCATGGTGATAGCACTGGTGTAACCTCGCGTGCATGACGTTCTACGACCTGACCGTTGCTCAGGTTCTGAAGATGCTCCGCAACCTGGATCGCTGGCTCGAAGCCGCGGCCGCGTTCGCCGAGCGCAAGAAGTTCGATCCCGCCGTCCTGCTCAAGGCGCGCCTCGCCCCCGATCAGTTCGCGCTCGACAAGCAGGTCCAGATCGCGTGCGACAACGCCAAGAACATGGCCGCGCGGCTGTGCGGCAAGGACCTCCCGCCCCACGCCGACGGCGAGGCGACGATCGCCGAGCTGCGGCAGCGCATCGCGTCGGTGGCGAGCTACCTCGAGAGCTTCCGGCCCGAGGACTTCGCCGGCGCCGAGGAGCGCAAGATCACGTTGCCGTGGATGGAGGACGGCAAGTGGATGCGCCCGGACGACTACATCTCGCAGTTCGCGCTCGCCAACTTCTACTTTCACGTCACCACCGCGTACGCGATCCTGCGGCACAACGGCGTCGAGCTCGGCAAGCGCGACTTCATCGGCGGCGTCCCGCTGCGCAGCGGCACCGAGCGATGAGCTTCAGCTGGGTGGTGCTGATCGATGTCGAGATCCCCGAGCCGCGCCTCGCCTCGCTCCAGGCCGCGGAGCCTCCATACGTGACCAGCCTGGCGTCGATCCGCGAGGACGGCGGGCTCACCGACTGGATCTACACGGACACCCAGCTTCACTACCGCTCGATGTTCGAGAAGTCGATGTACGACGACAAGCTGGAGATCGTCGAGGAGCTGTGCGCGACGATCCTGGCGCATGACGGCCGGGGCCGCGCCGTCATGGTCGGCTTCGACGACGGCCCCGACGAGGGAGAGCTGTTCGAGCTCGCGGCATCCGGCATCACGCACACCGCGTTCGACTCGCCCGCGATCGCCGAGGAGATCCGCGCGGGGGTCGGGTACGTCGCGCTGCGCGCGCGCGTTACCGCGGCGTTCGCCGACGCATAGCCCTACCAGGTCGGCTGGGTCTGCTGGATGAACGCGTACGGGTAGCCGAGATCGATCGCGCTCGCCTTGTCGAGCGTCTCGACCTGCTTGGCCGACAGCGTCAGCTCCACGGCCGCGAGGTTGGCGTCGAGCTGCTCGGGCGTGCGCGCGCCGAAGATCACCGAGGTCACGTGCGGGCGCTGGAGCAGCCACGCGAGGCTGACCGCCGCCGGCGTCGCCTCGAGCTCGGCCGCCACCGCGCGCACCGCGTCGAGCACCTTCCAGTTGTGCTCGGTGTCGTAGCGGTTCAGCCGGTTCTTCTCGCCGAGCCGCGAGCCCGCCGGGGCCGGCGCGCCCTTGGTGAACTTGCCCGACAGGAAGCCGTTGGCCAGCGGTGACCACGGCAGGATCCCGAGGTTGAAGTCGCGGCACACCGACGCGTGCTCGCGCTCGACCTCGCGCGAGATCAGCGAGTACTGCGCCTGCAGCGTGATGTGGCGCGCGAGGTTCTTGGTCTTGCTGAGCCACTGGCTGTCGACCATGCGATACGCCGCGTAGTTCGAGCACCCGAGGTAGACGACCTTGCCGGCCGACACCAGATCGTCGAGCGCGCGCAGCGTCTCGTCCTCGGGCGTCGTGATGTCCTGCATGTGGACCTGGTAGAGGTCGATGCGGTCGGTCTTGAGCCGGCGCAGCGAGTCCTCGCAGCACTTCACGATCCGGTAGCGCGACGCGCCGCTCTTGTTCGGCCCGTCGCCCATCGAGAACCGGAACTTGGTGGCGACGATCACCCGCTCGCGGGTGCCCCGCGAGGTCAGCCAGTTGCCCAGCACGCGCTCGGACAGGCCGTCCTGACCGTAGACATCGGCGGTATCGACGAAGTTCACGCCGGCCGCGAGCGCGCGGTCGAGCACGGCGTGGGACGTCGTCTCGTCCATCCCCGCCTTGTGCATGAACGACTTCTCGTCCGCCTCGCCGAACGTCATCGCCCCGAGGCACATCGTCGAGACCTTGACGCCGGAGCCGCCTAAGTTTCGGTATTTCATGGAGGTCTTGGTCTATCACAATTGGCCGACGAGCGAGTCCAGGAGGGCGGAGCCCGCCTCGGCGAGGAGGGGTATACAATGGCCGACGAGCGAGTCCAGGAGGGCGGAGCCCGCCTCGGCGAGGAGGCGTATGCAATGGTCGCGGGTTTGGGCGTGAGCCCTCCGCCTCCCCGTGCTACCCACGGGACATGTCGTCCGTGGCGGTCGCGAGCGCGAAGGGCTGGCGCCGGATCTACTTCAACGCGCTGTCCCCGCCGTACTGGGGCGTCCACCTCCTCGCGATCGTCGGCATCGCGATCACCGGCCTGTCGTGGGCCGGGCTCCTGTGGACCATCGCGATGTACGTGCCGCGGATGTTCTTCGTGACCGGCGCGTACCACCGGTACTTCTCGCATCGCAGCTACAAGACGTCGCGCTGGTTCCAGTTCGTGCTCGCGCTCGGCGCGGCGTGCACGTCGCAGAAGGGCCCGCTGTGGTGGGCCGCGCATCACCGCGTGCACCACAAGCTGTCCGACCTGCCGGGCGATCTCCACTCGGTGAAGCAGTCCGGGTTCTGGTGGTCGCACCACGGCTGGATCGTCTCGCGCGACCTCGAGGACACCGACCTCGCGCGCATCAAGGACTTCGCGAAGTACCCGGAGCTCGTGTGGCTCAACCGGTACTGGATGATCCCACCGGTGGTGTGCGGGGTGCTCGCGTTCGTGCTCGGCGGCTTCTTCGGGCTCGTGTGGGCGTTCGCGGTGCCGCAGGTCCTGTGCTGGCACGGCACGTTCACGATCAACTCGCTGTCCCACCTGTGGGGCAGCAAGCGCTACGGCACGCCGACCGACGACGACTCCCGCAACAACCCGGTGCTCGCGCTGATCACCCTCGGCGAGGGCTGGCACAACAACCACCACCACTACCAGGTGTCGGCGCGCCAGGGCTTCTTCTGGTGGGAGCTCGACATCACCTACTACGTGCTGCGCGCGCTCGCCGCGGTCGGCCTGGTGTGGGACCTCCACGGCGTGCCCGACCACATCCGCGCCGACACGCTCCTCGCCTCCAGGGGCGCGCCCGCGACCACCCCGACCACCCCGACCACCACGACCGGCGACGACGTCGCCGATCCGATCTGATCGCGGTACGCTCTTGGCCTTGCGTTTTCCGCCCGCGAACATGCAGCTGCGACGAGCCCAGCTCGTCCTGATCCTCGCGACGTTGATGCCGACGATCATGATGACCGGCGTCGGCATCGTGCTGTTGATCGTCGGCGAGCGGTCGATCACGACGGTGATCTCGGGGATCCTCGTGCTGACGTTCTGCACGAGCATCATCACGGGCCTCATCCTGGGATCGGTGTTCGTGAACAAGGGCGCGTCGCTCGTCCGCGTGCAGAACGACTTCGTGTCGAGCGTCTCCCACGAGCTGCGCACGCCGATCACCTCGATCCGGCTGCTCATCGAGTCGCTGCGCGACAACCGCCTCGAGACCGAGGATCGCACGCAGGTGCTGTCGCTGCTCGGGCGCGAGACCGAGCGCCTCGAGCACCTGGTCAGTCGCGTGCTCGAGCTGAGCAAGCTGCAGTCGAGCTACGTGTTCGCCCGCGAGCGGGTCGACGTCGCGCGGCTCTGCGAGGAGGCGGTCGCCAGCTTCGACGCCGTCACGCTGACCAGGCCGACGAAGGTCTCGGTGTCGGTCGAGGCCGGGCTGACGGTGGTCGGCGACCACCCGACGCTCGAGCGCGCGCTCGTCAACCTGTTGACCAACGCGTGGAAGTACACCGACGACGACAAGCGGATCGCGATCGAGGCGCGCACCGCCGGTCGCTGGATCGAGCTGATCGTCCGCGACAACGGGCGCGGCATCCCGCGCGCCGAGCAGCGCGCGATCTTCGAGCAGTTCAGCCGCGGCCGTGCGGCGCACGAGAGCGGCGCGCAGGGCTCCGGCCTCGGCCTGTCGTTCGTGCGCGCCATCGTGCGTGGCCATCGCGGCAAGATCACGCTGCAGTCGCGGGCCGGCGAGACCGCCGTGACGATCCGCCTCAAGCGCAGCCGCAAGGCACGGTCGATCACCGCCGCGCTCGCGCCACAACCGACGAGGGTCGGCGCATGACCCGCATCCTGATCGTCGAGGACGACGAGGCGATCGCGACCGGCCTCGCGCTCAACCTCAAGCTCGCGGGCCGCCCGACCGTGATCGCGCGCGACGGCGACGAGGCGCTCGCGCGCGCCACCGCGGAGGACTTCGCGCTCGTGCTGCTCGACATCAACCTGCCGAAGCGGAACGGCCTCGAGGTGCTCGCCGCGATGCGCGCGACCGACAACCTCGTGCCGGTGATCGTGCTGTCGGCGCGCGACGGCGAGTTCGACAAGGTCGCCGCGCTCCGGCTCGGCGCCGACGACTACGTCACCAAGCCGTTCGCGCTCGCCGAGCTGCTCGCGCGGATCGAGGCGGTGCTGCGCCGCACCCAGCTGGCGTCGCCACCCACCCCACCCCCGATCGCACCACCCTCGCCCGCCCCGGCGGACGACTCGACGCTCGCGTTCGGCGACGTCGTGATCGATCTCGCCCAGCGCGTGGTCCGCCGCGCCGGCTTCCCCGACGAGGTGAAGCTCACGCACCTCGAGTTCGAGCTGCTGGTGTTCTTCGTCCGCCACCCCAGCCAGGTGTTCTCGCGCGGTCAGCTGTTCAGCCTCGTGTGGGGGCAGTCGGCCGGCTCGGTGCGCACCGTCGACAACTTCGTCGGCCAGCTCCGCAAGCGGTTCGAGACCGACCCCGAGAAGCCGGTGCACTTCATCACCGTCCGCGGCTCGGGATATCGCTTCGACCCGTAGCGAGCGGTACCCTCGGCCCATGGCCGAGACGATCTTCACGAAGATCCTGCGCGGGGACATCCCGTGCCACCGCGTGTACGAGGACGACCACGTGCTCGCGTTCCTCGATATCAACCCGATCGCGCGCGGCCACACGCTCGTGATCCCGAAGGAGGCGGCGGCGTCGCTCGACCAGCTGTCCGACGACAGCGCCGCGGCGATCGGCCGGGTGCTGCCGCGGATCGCGCGCGCGGTGCTCGCCGCGACCGGCGCGACCAACTTCAACATCCTGCAGAACAACGGGGCGCCCGCGCACCAGGCGGTGTTCCACGTGCACTTCCACATCATCCCGAAGCACGCCGATGGCAGCGGCCTCGAGATGGAGTGGAACGCCGGCCAGCTCCACGACGGCGCGGCGCTCGCGACCGCGATCGCCGCGCACGCGACCGTGCCGCGATGAGGCGCCTGGCGCTCGCCGCGCTCGCCGCGACGGGGTGCACGAGCATCATGCCGCAGTACCTCGCGCAGGCCGGCTACGGGCAGGCGGAGCTACTCGGCAAGGCGCGCCCGATCGAGGAGGTCGTCCGAGATCCGGACACGCCGCTCCGCACCGCGGTGCTGCTCTCCGAGATCCCCGAGATCAAGATCTATGGGCGGAGCTACGGGCTCCGCATCAAGCGGAACTACTCGACGTACACCGCGCTCAATCGCCCCGCCGCCGTGTGGTTCGTCGGCGCCGCGGATCCCCTCGCGTTCAAGCCGCGGCGCTGGTGCTTCCCGATCGCGGGGTGCTTCGCCGGCGTCGGCTGGTTCGACGAGGACGACGCGGTCGCGCACAAGCAGCAGCTCGACAAGCTCGGCTACGACACGATCGTGCGCCCGGCCGCGGCGTACTCGACGGGCGGCTGGTTCACCGATCCGGTGCTGTCGACGATGCTCGGCGGGGGCAACGACGCGCTCCCCGAGCTGTGCAACGTCATCCTGCACGAGTCGGTCCACGCGACCGTGCTCGTCCCGGATCAGCCGTTCTTCAACGAGAGCTTCGCGAGCTACGTCGCCGATGTGCTCACCGACCACTGGATCGAGACGCGGTTCGGCAAGGGCTCGCCCGAGGAGCTCGCGTGGACGCTCGGCCAGGCGATGGGCGGACCGCGCACGCTGCGGCTGCTCGACGCGTACACCCGGCTCAAGGCCGTCTACGACGACAAGACCACCACGCGCGAGGTCAAGCTGCGCGCCAAGGCGGCGATCATCGACGAGCTCGTCGCCGATCTGAAGCTGCGCCGGCGCCCGAACAACGCGACGCTCACCGAGACGCGCGTCTACAACGGCGGCGTCGCGCCCATCCTCGAGGCGCATCGCGCCTGCGGCGACCTGCGCAGCCTGATCGAGGCCGCCAGGACGCTGACCCGCGCGGACTTCCATAAGCCGTTACAGGAGGACCTCGTGCCGATCGGCAAG
>JAPLLF010000428.1 GCA_026387715.1 Pseudomonadota bacterium | reverse complement strand
TTCGCCCGACGGTGCCGTCGACAGCCTTCACACCGCGCAGAAACGCGCCCAGCTCGAGCGTTCCGACCACCTCCCACAACACACGCGCAGCGTGGGTCCGAGGCAAGGTGTCCTCCGGCATCTCGAATCGAATCACGCCTAGCCTACGCTGCGGCTCGGCGACTCGAGGCTTACGGTTCTCGTCAGTCATCTCGACGAGAACAAGACCAGCTGCTCAGACTATTTCCGGAACTCGCTTCATTTCCCATTAATCGACACGTCTTCAGAGCTGCCAGCTCGCGAATACGCGTGGGCCGAGGCCCAGGCCAGGACCGCCGTAGAGCATCACGTCGATCGCGACCACCAGGCCGAGCGACAGCCGGTCGTCGACCGCGACCCCGACGCCACCCTCGACGTAGACGCCGTACTGCCGGACCGCCGGGAAGTCGGACACCAGCCGGTGCTGGAGCTCGACGCCCGCGCCGACCTCGGGCCGGATCCGGTGGGCCTGGCGCAGCACCGCGCGATAGCCGAGCGACAGCGGGATGAACAGCTGATCGGGGCCGTCGAGGAAGCCGACCGCGAGCCGCAGCCGACTCACGGCGCCGCGGTCGCCGAAGCGATACAGCACCTCGGGTCGCACGCCGTAGGTGAGCCCGACCACGGTGACCTCGGCGGGGAGCGCCACCGTGAAGCGGGTGTGCGACCACGCGCCATCGGAGGCGGTGGGCGCCGGCGGTGGCGCGTCCTCGGCGCGCGCGGGGCTGATCGCCACGCACGTCAGGACGACGACCAGCGCGGCCAGGGTTCGATCAGTACGCATACAACGACCAGTCGTCGAGCGCGGCCAGATAGCCACCACCCTCCTCGACGCCGAAGCCCAGGCCGAACTTCCCGGTGGTGTGCTCGGGTGACCATACCCAGATCTCGCTCGGCCCCTGCGGGAACACGATCGCCAGCGACTCGCTGGTCCAGAAGAAGCGGCGCATGATGCTCTCGAAGAACACCGGCCGCGGCGACACCTGGTTGGACTCGACCACCGCACCCCAGCCGATCGGCAGCGGGGCCGGCAACGCGGCCAGCTCGGCAGCGTCGGGAGCCGGCAGCCCCGGCCCCACCACCGCGTACGCCGGGCGGTGCGCACGCAGCGCGTCGACGTGCGGCACGAAGATCTCGACCGGGGCCGCGAACCGTTCGACGTGGCTCAGCTGGACCACGAAGCGCTCGTGGCCGGTCTTGAACACGCCGAACAGCGCGTAGCTGTCCGCGGGATTCGCGACGAGGTACGGCGACGACGCGAGCAGCTTGCCCGGGGTATGGGCCAGGGCCGGACGGGCCAGCACCATCAGCAGCACGAGCGAGAGGCGCTTCACGGCGCACACTCCAGGGGCAGCGTCGGTTCGCGCGTGCGCAGCCGCTCGAGCGTTCGTCGGCACGAGGTCGTGCACCCGCGCGCGAGCTCGGGGTTGCCCCAGCAGGCGCCGCCGTCGACGTAGCGATCGAGGTTGGTGGTCTGGTTGGCGGTGCGGTCGAGCGCGTCGATGCAGTGGACGTAGGTGGCGCACACGGGGGACTGATCGACCGGTGCGCCCCAGCACCCGGCGGTCAGGAGGCTCGCGAGCGCGAGAGGAGTGGCGGACATGAGCCGCTGCGTTGCGAGCAGCGGGCCAGTGATCAGACGGCTCCGCATCGCGCGACGTGCGCCTCGGCGGTCGCCCCAGGCGTCCGCCGCCGTGTCACCCATGCGCCGCCGACGCTACAGCGTCACGCCACAGGCGTGGCCGGTCGTCACGCCACAGGTCTCGGTCGCGTCGATCGCACAGTCGTCGTGGTCGGCGAGCGCGAGCCGACCGACGATCGTGAAGCTCGCGACCGAGGCGTCGCAGAGCGTGAGGTCGAGGTAGTCGAGCTCGCCGTCGATCGTCCAGCCGCTGGCCTGGCAGGCGGTGAACGCGTGCCGCAGCTGGGTCGGCGTGCCGTCGCTCGCGAGCTCGCTCGTCATCGCGATCTGGCCGCCGTCGGGGCACGCGAGCGTGTAGGTCGCGGGCCACGCGGGCAGCGCGAGCGCCTCGAAATGGAGGCTATGGACGAGGTCGTTGCTGACGGTGAACACGTCGCGCGCCTCGGTCGGGTCGAACCCTGGCTGAGCGCACGCCACGGTCATCACGATGGGGAGCACGAGCGCTGGACGCATCGCGACCCAGTGTACCCGAGCGAGCGTGGGGTGGTTACGGCGGCGCGAGCCCGAAGAGCGCCAGCACCCGCGGCGAATAGCGACGCGCGTTGATCTCCACCAGCCGCCGAACGGTCGAGCCGGTCTCGCCCACCACGCGCTCCGGGTTCGCCCCGCGACGCAGCAGGAGCTCGATGAGCTCGGGCTGATCGAACGCCTTGTGGTAGGCGTGACAGGCCGGGTAGAGCGCGTCGTCGGGGTCGGCGCCGCCGTCGAGCAGCCGTTCGACGACCGCCACCATCGGCCGGAGGTCGCGCCCCGGGATGACGAAGCGCACGGCGAGCGCGACGACGGACGAGCGCGGACCGCCGGCCATGCGCGCGCGCACGTCGGCGCCGCGATCGATCAGCTCGCCAGCGAGCCGCAGGTGCCCGCACTGCAGCGCGTACATCAACGGCGTCTTGTCGAGCCGATTCGGCTGCTCGGCGCCATACGCCTCGAGGGCGCTCGGGTCCGCGTCCAGGAGCTCCCACACCATGCTGACCGCGCCGGCCTCGATCGCGTCGAACAGGCGGCGATTCTTCGAAGGCATCCGCCCGAAGGTACCGAAGGTCCTAGCTCGCGGAGCTGAGGATCCGCTCGCACAGCGTCGGGTAGTCGACGCCGATCGACTTCGCGATCTTCGGCAGCAGCGACGTGCCGGTCATGCCCGGCAGGGTGTTCACCTCGAGGATGAACGCGGCGCCGTCGAGCGCGATCCGCAGGTCGGGCCGCGCGTGGCCGCTGCAGCCGAGCGCGAGGTAGGCGCGCCGCGCGTAGTCCTCGGCGCGCGCGATCACGTCGGCCGGGAGCTGCGCGGGGATCAGGTACTGGGTGTCGGTGCGCTTGTACTTCGCCTCGTAGTCGTAGAACTTCGTCGCCGGGCGGACCTCGACGGAGCCGAGCACCTCGCCGTCGAGGATGCCGACGAACACCTCGGTCCCCGCGATGTAGTCCTCGACGATCACCTGGCCGTGGAACTGCCGCGCGAGGGCGATCGCCGGGGCGAGCTGCGCCCGCGTCTCGACGAGCGACACCCCGACCGAGCTGCCCTCGTTGGCCGGCTTGACGATCAGCGGCAGCGGCCAGTCCGCGAGCGCGCGCGCGTCCCCGCCGTCGTCGACGTGCGGCAGCAGCGCCCACCGCGGCGTCGGCAGGCCACAGCTCTCGAAGATCCGCTTCGACATCACCTTGTCCATCGCCAGCGCGCTCGCGAGCACGCCCGAGCCGGTGCACGGGATCCGCAGGCACTGACACAGGCCCTGCAGCGCGCCGTCCTCGCCGTCGGTGCCGTGCAGCGCGTTCCACACGACCGCGCAGCCCGAGTCCTCGATCGCGCGCCCGATCGACAGGCTCGGCACCCAGTCGATCGCGACGGCATCCCAGCCGCGCTCGAGCAGCGCGGCGAGCACGCCCGCGCCGGTCTTGAGCGAGACCTCGCGCTCGGCGGACAGCCCGCCCATGACGACCGCGACGCGCGCGCCCGCGAACCGATGCTTCGGGATCTCAGCCATCGTTGACCTCTTCGTCTTGTTCGTCTTCGCCGAGCAGCTTCACCTCGAGCTCGAGCTCGACGCCGTGCACGCGCACGACCTCCGCGCGAACGCGCGCGATCAGCCGGAGCAGCTGCGCCGCCTTCGCGGCGCCGGTGTTGACCAGCCAGTTGGCGTGGACCGGCGAGCACACCGCGTCGCCCTCGTGCCAGCCCTTGCAGTTCGCCGACTCGATGAGCCGGCCCGCGAACTCGTTCGGCGGGTTCTTGAACGTCGAGCCGTTGCTCGCGACCTTCTTCGGCTCGCGCTCGTGGCGGCGCGCGCGCAGCGCCTTGACGTCGGCCTCGATCTCGGCGCGCGGCCGCGGCCGGAGCTGCAGCTCCGCGGCGACGACGATCTCGGTCGGCGGCAGGTCCGAGTGTCGATAGCGAAACCCGCACGCGGCGTTGTCGCGCCGCACGAGCGCGCCGTCGGCGAGCGCCACCGACTCGACCCACGTGGTGACGTCCTTGAGCTCGCCCATGTACGTGCCCGCGTTCATGATCAGGCCGCCGCCGATCGAGCCCGGCACCCCGCCGAGGAACTCGACGCCGCCGAGGTCGTGCTTGAGCGCGAGCGACAGCACCTTGCCGGTCGACACGCCCGCCTGCACGCGCAGGGTGGTGGGCCCCACGAGCGCGAGGTCGCGCAGCCCGCCGGTCCCGACCACGAGGCCGCGCACGCCGCCGTCGCGCACGAGCAGGTTCGAGCCGCCCCCGATCACGACGATCGGTACCGCGGTCGCCCGCGCCCAGCGCACGACCGCCACGAGCGCGTCGATCGACGCGGGCTCGACGTACGCGTCGGCCGGCCCGCCGATCTTGAGCGTGCAGTGCCGGCGCAGCGGCTCGTCGAACCGCGCCGTCGGCACGCACGCGCGGATCGCGGCGCGCGCGGCGTCGTCGAGGATCGACCGCGCGTTGCGCGGATTGACGATCGCGTCGCCGCCGAGCGCGGCGTCCCCGATCAGCTCGAGGTGATCGATCGCGTCCACGGCGGGCACCATCGTCAACGCGCCACGGTCGCCGACGATTCCTGAACGCGGACGAGGTTCTTCTTGGTCGCCGCGCCGAGCCGCTTCTCGAGCAGCTCGATCACCTCGTTGCAGGTGAGCTGGATGTTGCCCGCGCCGAGCGTGATCACGAGATCGCCGGGGCGCGCGCGCGCGTCGAGCCAGGGCGCGAGCTCCTCGCGCCGCGGCAGGTAGTGGACGTCGGGGTGGCCGGCCTCCCGGATCATGTCGACGAGGTGCGCGCTCG
>JAPLLF010001267.1 GCA_026387715.1 Pseudomonadota bacterium | reverse complement strand
GGCAAGCACCACAAGGCGTACGTCGACAACCTCAACAAGTTCGCCGCCGGTACGAAGTACGAGTCGATGTCCCTCGAGGACGTCGTCAAGGCCTCGCATGGCCAGGCCAGCGAGAAGAAGATCTTCAACAACTCGGCCCAGGTCTGGAACCACACGTTCTACTGGAACAGCCTCGCCCCCAAGGCGGGCGGTGACCCGACCGGCGCGATCGCCGACGCGATCACCAAGTCGTTCGGCAGCTTCGCCGACTTCAAGACCAAGTTCACCGAGGCCGCGATCGGCCAGTTCGGTTCGGGCTGGGCGTGGCTCGTGAAGAACCCCGACGGCTCGCTCGCGATCGAGGCGACGGCGAACGCCGAGACCCCGTTCGCGGCCGGCAAGACGTGCGTCCTCACGATCGACGTGTGGGAGCACGCGTACTACGTCGACTTCCGCAACGCGCGGCCGAAGTACGTCGAGGAGTTCTGGAAGCTCGTGAACTGGGACTTCGCGAACGCGAACATCAAGTAGGGGTCGCCAAGTAGCTTGAAATCGTTACGTATTTCGTGACGATTTCGCACTGTCTCCGTCTTGTCTACTGGACGACGGAGAACGGGACCACCCGTCCCACGTTCGGCATCTTGAACGCGACGCGGTCGTAGTCCTCCTCGTAGGCGGTCGGCTTCAGGTGCGCGTAGGTCCGCTCCGTGATCATCACCGAGCCGTGGCCGAGGATCTTCGACAGCTTGAAGATGTCGCCGCCGTCGATCAGAAACAGGCTCGCGAACGAGTGCCGCAGGTCGTGCAGCCGCAGCGCCTTGGGTAGCTCGGCGTGCTCGGCGGCGACCTTGAAGGGAACGCGCACGGCAGGCTGTGAGAGCGGCCTGCCGACGTTCGCCCCAGGCCAGAGCAGGGTGTTGTTCCCGCGCGCCAGGCGCATCTCACGTAGCACCACGAGCACGGAGTTGAAGATCGGCACGCGCCGCATCCGGCCCGACTTCGTTGTGCCCTTCTTGCCGCGATGCACGGTGATGATCCGATGGTCGAGATCGACGTCATCCCACCGCAGGTGAAGTGCCTCGTCCAGCCGCATCCCGGTGCCGACGAGCACCGCGACGAGGTTCCTGATGTTCGGCGTGCATTCGCCGAGCAGGCGCGTGATCACCTCGGGCGACTCGAGCCACGGGAAGACCTTCGTCTTCGTCTTCAGCTTCCTCACCCGGTGCGCCGGGTTCTTGTCGATCCACTCCTGCTCGACGAAGAACGTGAACGCGCTCGAGAGCGTCCCCAGCACCGTGTTGACCGTCGATGGCGTCAGCAAGCCGATGTTCAGACCGTCACGCCAGCGGATCACGTCATTCCGTCGGATGTCGACGATCGGCACGTCCCGGAACGCGGGGAGGAGGTGATTGTCGACGCGGCTCCTGTACTCGACCGCTGAGCGCGAGCTCGTGTCCTCGAGATGCTTGAGCCACAGGGCGACGGCGACGGCGAACGTGCGCTTGGTGTCGACCGCGCGCGGCAGCTCGCCGGCCGCGATCTTCCGCTGGGTCACGCGGTGATCCTCATCGGCCGATTGCGCCTCGCGCTTCGACTCGAAGGATCCCACGTAGACCTTGCGCCCATCCTTCTGCGCGTAGACCTGATAGCGGGCGCCGTCGGCGCGTTCGACCTTGCGGATCATGGGGCAGTTCCTCGTCGAGAAAAGCGCTTCCCATCGCCCAGCCATCACGCCGGGAACTGCCAGGCTCTTCGTCGAGAGATCA
>JAPLLF010000985.1 GCA_026387715.1 Pseudomonadota bacterium | reverse complement strand
ATCCGGATAGTCGGACGATGCTTCTACATCAAGAAGCTGGATCCCGACCACGCACCGGTCGGGATGGCGTCCGATCCGCCGACCATCAACCAGTCCGCCCTGAAACCGCCTGCGATCCATCAAGGGAACTGCTCCCTAACACGCGGCCTCGGCTTGATTCGTTGCCCGTGCTCAGCTCAAGAGCCGTCCACATCCTGTCCGGTGGGTAGACTGTCCGGGCGGATTTCGGACGAGATGCCTGAAAGATTGGATGGTTGCGGCTGGCACCTCGTGTGCTCGAGCTGACACCAGTTATGTCGCTTCCTCGCCAGGTGATCCCGGGTCGTTTCTACATGCTGACGCGTCGATGCACGCAGCGGCAGTTTCTCTTACACCCGGAGCTCGCCACCAATAACGCGTTTGCGTACTGCCTCGCTGAGGCCGCTCAACGGTTCCACATCGACGTGTTGCTCACTCAACAGATGTCGAACCATCATCATACGGTGCTGCTCGATCGCAAGGGGACCGTGGTCGAGTTCATGGCGCACTTCCATAAGCTGGTCGCGAAGTGCCAGAACGCGCTGTATGGACGATGGGAGAATCTGTGGTCGAGCGAACCGCCGTGCCTGCTTCACCTTGTCGATGCCGCTGATGTAATCGACAAGTTGATCTATGTCGCGACCAACCCGGTCAAGGATGGGCTCGTCGAGCGCGTACATCACTGGCCCGGGATCAACGCGGTCGGCGCGTTGTTCGCCGAGCGTCCGCTTCATACGCAGTGTCCACGTCACTTTTTTCGGGACAAGGGCCCGATGCCCGCAGCCATCGAGCTGAAGCTGACCATTCCGCTGGAACTCGGAGCTCGGGACGAGGTGCTCGGTGCACTTCGCGCGGGGATCGTGGCCGTCGAGGCCGAGCAGGCAAGGCAGCGGCTCGCGACGGGACGGCGCGTGCTCGGGCGACGCGCGATCATTCGCCAGTCGTGGCGCGACTCGCCGACGAGCCACGAGCCCCGCCGCAATCTGCGTCCACGCGTAGCCGCGCGCTGTAGGTGGGCACGTCTTGAAGCGCTCCTCCGGAATCGAGAGTTCCTTACGGCTTACCGCACGGCTCGCGCCGCTTGGCTCGGAGGCACGCCGATTCCGTTCCCGGTCGGGACCTACTGGCTGTGCCGCGTAGTCGGTGTGCCGATCGCTGTTTGACTCGAAAACTGACGTGATCTTGATCGTCGCATGACGGCGAACGTCTGGGCGAGGTCACTCCAACCAATTGGATCTGCTCCAGGAGCCTCTGGATTGGGGATTGTGTGCGAGCAGGATCGCCCACACTCGATCAACCCGGTTGGAGCCCGCCGGCGCACCGGCAAACGCGCGCGTACTCGGCGAACTCAACCCCGGTCCAACGCCCCCAACCCCGAGCGCGAACTCAACCCCGGTCCGGAGCCCCAGAGCCCACGTCCTCCGCGTCCTGGAGGTCCCAAGACCGAACGAACCTATTTACCAGTCCAGAGCTCTCTCGAGCCCGAACTCAACCCCGGTCCGGAGCCCCCAACACTCTCAAGCCCGAACTCAACCCCGGTCCGGAGTCCCAACGGACCGGAGTCCCAACGGAGCAACAACCCCGGCTCGGAGTCCCGGCCCGGAGTCCCGGCCAGGACGACGCCGGGACTCCCCGGCGAACTAGAAGCCGACGACAATCCCGAGGCTGAGGTCGGCGGTGACGCCACTGTTGAGCGCGGGTGCGCTGCCGAGCTTGTCGACCACCGCGATGCCAGCGAGCGCCGAAAGGTCGGCGACGAACTGGAGACTCGATCCGAGGCGCTTCATGTAGCCGAGCCCGGCGCCGATGAGCAGCGGCCCCTGCGCGACGATGTCGGTATCCATGCCGGGCATCTCGTTGTCGACCTTCAGGGTGTTGCGGATGATGCCGCCGCCGACCTGGCCCATCAGCCGCACACCCTCACCGGAGTCCGAGAGGGTGTAGCGTACGCGAGCGACGACTGCGGGAGCCAGGGTTGCGTGGTTGTCGATGTTCGCGCCGAGGGGGATGCCGAGCCGTGCAGCAATGCCGATCGTGAGCTGCGGGCTTGCCGCGAACGCGAGCTCAGGGGTGATCACGAGCAGGCTGTTCGCGATGCCGGGGTTCTTGACGTCGTTGTTGCCTTCAGTGATTCCCGAGACGTAGCCGAACCCCGTGCCGACGGCGACGCCGAGCATGACCTTCGCGGGCTTGCCACCGGCGATCACGCCGCCCCCGATCTCGCCGCCGGTCGTCCCGCCTCCACCACCACCCTTGATCGGGTCCTCGACGTCGGGTTTAGCAACCCCGGTGGGTGCTGCCGAGAGCTCCATGATGTTCGGCGATCCGGACGAGCCGCGCGAGGCGCTCGCGATCGGCTTGTTGTTGTTGTCGTAGGCCGCCACGAAGTAGTGCACGAGCGTGCCCTTCATCGCCGAGCTCGGGATCGCGCCGTTGTACTTGCAGCTGCCCTGGCGCGACATCTTCACCTCGGTGAAGTCAGTGGCACCCTCCGCGCGATACATGAGCGAGACCTTCACGGCGGCGATCTCGCTGCCGAGGTAGGCCTCGATCGGTTGAGCCACGCCGATCTTGCCGGCGTCGAGGATCGTGTGTTGGAGCCCCTTCACGGACGCGCAGTCGACAACGTCGCTGCCGACGACCGGCTCGGGGGTGGTGCCTCCACCCGCGGCCTCGCTGCGAGCCTCGTCGAGGAGCTTCACGAGCTCGGGCGACTTGTAGGCCGCGTCGATCTGGATCTTCGCATCGATCTGCACCGCCGACAGGAACGCGAGCTTCGCGCCGTCGAGATCGCCGTTGGCGTGAGCCGCGATGCCGACCGCGACATAGACCTTGGCGACCAGCGGATCCTTCTCGAGCCTGCTCTTCTTCGCGATCGCGAGCGCCTGGTCGAGCGACTTCTTCGCGGCGGGGTAGTCCATCAGGTCGTACGCGTCGAGCGCGTCCTTCGTCTTCGCGGCGATGTCTTCTTTCGGACCTGCGTGGGCCGAACCCGCGAGAATTACACCGAAGACGACCGCGCCGAGCGCGCTACGAATACCCATGCCCGTCGGTATACCAAAGCGACCCCGTCGAGATCACGTCAATACTCCCGGAACCCAACCAGCTGAAATACCTAGGTCAGGAGCGACCGCAGCGGGTGGATCACCACGAACACCTCGCCGGCGGTGACCTCGGCGCTCGACGGGGCGGCCGTGAGGATGACGGCGGCCTCGACGACCCGGTCTCCACCCTCGTTGAGATAGATGACGCGTTTGACCGGCCGTTGCTTCGCGAGGGCCTCCGTGAGGTCCGCGAACAGGGTCGGGTACACGTCGGGAAGGGCGGAGTCCCGTAGCTCCAGCCCTCCGGCATCGCCGGCGGCGCCCACGAACGCGAGGAACGCGGGGTTCGCGCAGCGCACGCGACCGTGCTGGTCACATGCGGCCATCGGGAGCGTCACCGCGGTGAACATCTCCGCGGCGGCCTTCACCCGATGGTCGAGGTCGCGCCGCTCGCGCTGCACATCGCCTTGCACGCGGCGGCGGGCGCGCTGGTTGTCGACGCCGAGCATCTGCATCAACGTGCGCAGCTCGTACATGAACGTCGACACGTCGGGGTGGCGCTTCGCCGGATCCTTGGCGGTCGCGCGTGCGACGATCTCGTCGACCCGCGCGTCGATCGGGCCACCCTCGATCAACGTGGAAGGCATCGGCATCGCCGCCGTGCGGTGCTGGTCGAACAGCGCGGGCACATCGCCGCCGAACGGCAGGCGTCCGGTGAGCAACTCGAAGAACACGATGCCGAGCGCGTAGATGTCGCTCGCTTGCGACGCGGGGGCGCCGTCGATGCGTTCGGGGGCGAGGTACTCGGGCGTGCCGTCGACGCCCTCGCTGCGTCCGAGGTCGGCCCGTGCGAGCCCGAAATCGAGCAGCTTGACGAGCCGGCGCTGCACGCTGGTCCGCACGAGCAGCATGTTCTCGGTCTTGATGTCGCCGTGAAGGATCGCCCGCGAATGGATGAAGCGCACCGCGTCGGCGACCTGCCACATGATGTCGCACGCGACCTTGGGCGGGAACCGGCCGCTGTCACGCAACTTGGCATGCACGGTCTGGCCCTCCAGGAGCTCCATCACCATGAACAACCCGAACTGCTCGTCGAGGCCGAAGTCCACGATCGAGCAGATGTTGTCGTGGGACAGCGCCGAGGCGAGCCGCGCCTCGCGATAGAACAGTTCGCGGATCCGCGGGTTGGTCGCGATCGCGCTCTTGATCAGCTTGAGCGCGAACGCCTTGCCGAGCGCCTGGTGCTTCACGCGCAGGACGCGCCCCATACCACCACGCCCGAGTTGACCTTCGACGACATAGCGCCCACCGATGACGTCGTTCTGGCGCACCCCACGTTGCCGATCGGTCGCGATGGCCGGGCTCTCGACGGGTGGCTGTGACGGGGCGTGGGCCGACAGGACCGAGCTCGTGGCCGAAGGCAGCGCGGGCTCGCGACCCTCTCGCTCGACGGGGATGTCGAGGTCCAGGTCGCTGTCCGGCATCGATCTATTCTAACGCAGCGTGCTATCACGCCAGTCATGGACGACGCTGCTTTTGACCAGTTCGCGCGCGACGAGCTCACCCGGATCGAGGACGCCTTCGCCGACGTCGATCCCGACCAGGTCGACGTGTCCACCAGCGACGGCGTGCTGCGCCTCGATCTGCGCGACGGCACGCGCGTCGTGATCAACAGCCACCGTGCGGCGCGCCAGATCTGGATGGCCGCCGTGTCGACCGCCTGGCACTTCGACCCGACCGACACCGGCTGGCGCGCGGCCCGTTCGGGCGAAGAGCTGCACGCGACGCTCAAGAAGCTCGTCGCCGATCGCGTCGGCGTCCAGCTCACGCTGTAGACTGCGGCGATGGCTGAATCGCAGATCCTGACCGTGATCCGGATGTGGGCCGCGGTCGCGTGGGCGGATGGGGTGCTCGCGGAGTCGGAGGCGGACGGGCTACGCCGGCTCGTCCGCACCGCGGAGCTCACGGACGAGGAGCGGGTCACGGCGGCCAAGATCGTCGAGACGCCGACGAAGCTCGAGGACATCTACCTCACCGAGCTCTCGCCCGACGCGCGCCGCGGCATCTACCGCGCGGCGGTGCGCATGGCGCTCGTCGATCACGTGATCCAGGACGTCGAGCGCGACGTCCTGCGCCGCATGCAGGTGCTGCTCGCGATCCCCGTCGACGTCGCCGCCGAGATCGAGCACGATGTCCCCGGGTTCCACCCGGCATGACCCAACGCCGGCATTCGTTCCGGCATCTCCTGTTCCGTGGCGGGGTCGCGGTCGTCGCCGACGCGATGATGTTCAGCGGGTTTTATCCGCTCGTGCCCCACGCGCTCCGCGCGCTGCAGCACGTCGACAACGGGCCGACGCCGGTCCGGGCGGCCCTCGCCGAGTGGGTCGCCGCGGCGGCGATCTCCGCGGCGCGCCCCGCCGGGTTCCTGCCGCTCCCCGGCGCTCGCGTCCGCGGGCCGCGTCCGGTGATCGTGCTGCACGGCTACGCGATGAATCGCGCGAACTTCTTCCCGCTCGCATACCGCCTGGCGCGTGCGGGCCTGGGCCCGATCACGGGCTTCGAGTACTGGACGCTCGGGCGCACCGCGGCGGCGGCCCGCCAGCTCGGCTGGTACATCGACCAGGTGCGCGCGCGGACGGGGAGCGCGACGGTGGACGTCATCGGCCACTCGATGGGCGGCGTGGTCGGACGCTACTTCGTCGCGCTCGCCGGGGGCGATGGCATCGTCGCGAACCTCGTCACGATCGGGTCTCCGCATCACGGGACCGACCTCTCCGCGATCGGCGTCGGTCACGCCAATCGCGAGCTCTACGTCGGCAGCAAGCTGCTCGGCCGGCTCGCGAACGCGCCGACCCCGACGGCGACCCGGCTGCTCGTGATCACGTCGCGCGCGGACGCCCTCGTGCCAGGGGCCCAGCAGCCGCGGATCGCGGGCGCCGAGACGATCGCGTACGACGACCTCGGCCACGTCGCGCTCCTGACCTCTCGGCGCGTCGCCGCCGCGATCGTCGACCGACTTTCGCGATAGCATCGCCGCATGGCGCGATACGAATTCGTCGAGGGAGCATCGAGCAAGTTCTGGGAGATCGACGTCGCCGGCAAGGACGTCACGACGAAGTGGGGGCGCATCGGCACCCCCGGGTCGTTCAAGACCAAGCCGTTCCCGAGCCCCGAGGCGGCGATGAAGGAGCACGACAAGCTCGTGCGCGAGAAGACGACGAAGGGCTACGCGCTCGTCGGCAAGGCGATCCCGAAGGCCACGAAGGCCACGGCCACGAAGGCGCCGGCCACGAAGGCCACGAAGGCCACGGCGGTGTCGCCCGCCCCCAAAAAAACCGCGAAGGGCGCCCCGGCGACCGACGCCGAGCCGCGCAACCCGACCCTCGAGCAGGCGATCGTCGATGATCCCGACGACGACGCGAACTTCTCGGTGTACGGCGACTGGCTCGCGCAGCAGGGCCATCCGCGCGGCGAGCTCGCCACGGCGCAGCTCGCGAACCAGGCCTCGGTGGCCAAGAAGCTGCTCGGCAACAAGGCCGTGTGGGGCGAGCTCGCCGACGTCAAGGATCTCGTCTCCAACGTCGTGTGGAAGGGCGGCTTCATCGAGCGTGCGCGCGTCGCGAACACCTTCACGCGCTCCCCGGATCACGACGGCGAGAAGCCGGAGGTGAGCGTGCCCGACGTGATCGGCAAGCTGCTCGACGGTCCGGGCCGCTTCCTGCGCGAGCTCACGGTCGGCATCGTCACGTTCATGGACAACGACTACACGGCGATCGCGAACGTGTTGGCGAAGCGCAAGTCGATCCCGACGTTGCGCTCGCTGTTCCTCGGCGACTTCAACTCCGAGGAGACCGAGCTCAACTGGAGCGACATCGGCTCGATCGAGAAGCTCTACGCGGCGGTGCCGAACCTCCGGAAGCTCAAGCTGCGCAGCGGCGGGATGAAGCTCGGCAAGATCAACCTGCCGCAGCTCCGCGACCTGACGATCTTCACCGGCGGCCTCGACAAGGCCTCGGCGGAATCGATCGCCGTGGCGAAGTGGCCGAACCTGGAGAAGCTCGACGTGATGTTCGGCAACGAGAACTACAAGGGGGGCATCAAGCCGCTCCAGCCATTGCTCGACGCCAAGAACGTCCCCAAGCTCACGCGCCTCGGGATCAAGAACTTCGAGTTCCACGCCGAGCTCGTCCCGGCGTTGCTCAAGTCCAAGCTGCTCCGTCAGCTCAGCGTGCTCGATCTCTCCCTCGGCACCCTCGGGGATGACGAGGCAGCGCTGCTCGCCGCGGGCAAGCAGCAGCTCGCTCATCTGACCGAGCTGATCGTCGCCGCGAACTACCTCACCGCGGTCGGCATCAAGCAGCTCAAGTCGCTCGGCATCACCATCACGACCAGGTTGCCTCAGAAGGCCGGGTTCTACGACGTGAACTCGCTCGGCCAGCGCGGCGGCGACGAAGGTGACGACGAAGAGCGCTACCCAGCGATCTACGAGTAGCGGCTAGAACCCGAACAGCGTCGCCATCGTGGCGCGCTTGATCGTCACGTCGACGAGCTCGCCGACGGCCCCGACGTTGGTCGGCAGGATCACGGACTTGAAGCCATCGGTGCGGCCGACGAGCTGCGCCGGATCGCGCTTGCTGGGGCCGGTCACCAGCACGCGCTCGTCGCGGCCGATGTGCGCGGTGAACACCTCGGCGGAGATGATCTCCTGGAGCGCGACGATCTCCGACAGGCGGCGCTGCTTCTCGGCGGGCGGGACGTCATCGACCATCTTCTTCGCCGACAGGGTCAGGTCGCGTTCGCTGTAGGCGAACATGAACGCGCTGTCGAACCGCAGCTCGCGCATCAGCGCCAGCGTCTGCTCGTGATCGGCCACGGTCTCGCCGCAGAAGCCGGTGAGGATGTCGGTCGAGATCGCGATGTGCGGGACCGCCGCGCGCAGCCGCGCGACGATCGCGCGGTAGTCCTCGACGGTGTAGCCTCGCCGCATCCGCTCGAGCACGACGTCGGAGCCCGACTGCAGGGGCAGGTGCACGTACTTGCAGATCTTCGGCGTCGACGCGATCGCCGCGACGACGTCGTCGGTGAAGTCGACCGGGTAGGGCGACGTGAACCGCACGCGCTCGATGCCCTCCACGGACGCGACCGCGCGGATCAGCTCGGCGAACGTGACGTCCTCGAAGACGTACGAGTTCACGGTCTGGCCGAGCAGGGTGACCTCGCGGTAGCCTGCGGCGGCGAGCTCGCGGACCTGGCGCAGGACCTCGCGCGGCGGCGTCCCTCGCTCGCGGCCCCGCGTGAACGGGACCACGCAGAACGTGCAGAACTTGTCGCAGCCGCGCTGGATCGTGACGAAGCCCGACACGCCATCGCCGCCGATCGCTCCGGACAGGCCGTCGTAGGTCTCGGCCTTGTCGAGCTGGATGTCGACGATCACCCCGCCGCTCGGCGCGCCGACGGTCACGGGCTTGGCGCGGGCGGCCGCGAGCAGCTCCGGCATCCGGCGATACGTGTCCGGACCGGCGATCACGTCGACGGCGGGCGCGCGGGCGGCGAGCCCCTCCTTGAGGTGCTCGGCCATGCAGCCGACGATCGCGAGCACGGTGTTGGGGCGCTTGCGCTTGAGCGCGCCCAGCTCGGCGGCGCGCGCGATCACGCGCTCCTCGGCCTTCTCGCGGACGGCACAGGTGTTGATGACGATGACGTCCGCCAGCTCGGCGCGATCGCACGTCGCGTAGCCCGCATCGGCGAGCACGCTGCCGATCAGGTCCGAATCGGCGACGTTCATCTGGCAGCCGTAGGTCTCGACGAACACGCGCGGGGCGCCCGCCGCCGGCGCCGGGCGCGGGGCCGGCGCGACGGGGCGCTTGCCGAGGGGAACCAGGCTGTCGGTCATGGACGGGTGCTTAGCACGGTATCATCACGGTCGTCGTGCGCCCCGGGAAGCTCGTCGCGTGGTTCGGGTGCGGCGCGGTCGCGTGCATCGCCACGTCGGTGGCCGTCGGGCCCGCCGGCATCCTCGTCGGGATCACGGCGAGCATCGTCGCCGTGCTGTGGCAGCTCTTGTGGCTACCACGGGCAGCGCACGCGGCGTTCGCGCGTGGCCGGTTCGGCCCGGCGGCGCGCCGGTATCGCGTGCTCGGCGTGCTCGCGCTGACCCGGGGCCGCGAGCGGGCCGCGCGGCTGTCGCGCGGGGCGTGCCTGCTGTCGATGGGGGCGCTCGACGACGCCGATCAGCTGCACGCCTCGCTCGACGCGGCGACGTTCGAGCCGGCCGAGCGGGCGGTGTGGCTCAACAACCGGGCTTGCACCCTGCTCGCCAGGACGTCGGTCGCGCACGCGGACGAGGCGCTCGCGCTCGCGCTCGACGCGGTCGCGCTCCGTCCCGACGTGCCGGCGATGCAGCACACGCGTGGGCAGGCCCTGCTCGCGCTCGGCAGGGTCGACGACGCGATCGGGGTGCTCGACGCGATGCACGTGGGCGCCGAGCTGCCGCCGAGGCTCGAGGCCGAACGTTGCCGCGATCTCGCGCGCGCGTGGGACGCCAAGGGTCAGCCCGCCTATGCGGCCGACTACCGTGCGCGCGCGAACTCGGTGATCGGCGCCGACTAACGCCAGGTCTCGCCGAGCTCCGCGTCGAGAATGTCGCTGCACAGCGACACGCACTCGTTGCACAACGCGACGCCACCTCGCCCGAGGAGCTTCTTAACCTGGTGCTCGAGCTTGCCGCACCACGCGCACACGTTGCTCGCGTTCGGTCGCTCGCCGCTCGCCGCGGCTGCGTCGAGATCCGCCTCCGAGGGCACCCGGAACTCGCCCGTCGCGCCGACGCTCAGGCCGCCACCGAGCGACCGGTGGCATCCAATACACACCATCACGAGCTCGCCACCCTCGAGTGCCTGGGCGCAGATCGGACACCGCATCGGTCCGACGGTACCTGGTTAGCGCGGCAGGCGCACCAGGAACCGCGTGTTCCCGGGTTCACTCTCGACGTCGATGCGGCCCCCGTGCTCGGCGATGATCGCGTGACACGTCGCGAGGCCGAGGCCGGTCCCCTTGTGTTTGGTCGTGTAGAACGGATCGAAGACGCGCGTGAGCTGGTCGAGCGGGATGCCCGGGCCATCGTCGGCGACCTCGATCGTGACCAGCGCTCCGTCGATGCTCGCGGAGGCGCGGACGTGCTTGCCGCCGGCGCTCGCGGCGTCGCTCGCGTTGCGCAGCAGGTTCCACACGACCTGGCGCAGCTTCGCGGGGTCGCCGTTCATCAAGGGGAGCGAGGGCATCGGGGCGCTGGCGACCTCGACGGCCTCGAAGGCACGATCGCCCTTGGCGACCTGCAGGATCTCGCCGATCAGCGTGGCGAGATCGAACTCGACGATCTGCTTGGGGCGTGGATTCGCGTAGTCGAGGAGGTCGCCGATGAGCGTGTTGAGCCGCTGGATCTCGCGATGCACGATCGTCATGAGCGCGCGGTCCTCCTCCGAGGCGGTCTCGGCCGAGCGGAGCAGCTCGACCGATCCGGAGATCGACGC
>JAPLLF010000077.1 GCA_026387715.1 Pseudomonadota bacterium | reverse complement strand
CCTCGCGCAGGGCGAGATCACCGACGGCCAGATGCTCGGCGGCGCCGCGGTCGCGTTCTTCGTCGGCTTCGGCACCGGCCAGGCCGTCCAGGGGCGCTGGAGCGAGAGCGGCTGGATGTTCGCGCTCGGCGAGGTCGCGACGCTGACGCTGATGGTCTACGGCGTGGCGCAGGTGCTCGACGACTGCTTCCGCACGGACGTCTCGTGCAACCAGAGCAACGATGCGCGTGGCGAGACCGCGTTGATCGTCGGCGCCGTCGGCTTCGGTGTGCTCCGCGTGTGGGAGATCGTCGACGCGCTGTCGGCGCCGTCGAGCCACAACGCGCGCGTGCGCGAGCTCCGGATCCGCACGGGCCAGCAGCCGACCTACTACGGCATGAAGCCGTTCGTCAGCCCCAAGGGTGACGGCCTCGCGGCCGGGCTCAGCTGGCGCTTCTGAGCGGGGCGTCGAGCTCGATCAAGGGGACGGGCAGGCGGGCACGAGGTCGCGTCCGTCGAAGAACTCGTCGACCAGGAGCTTCCACGCGCGGGCGTTCTCGGCCGGTCCACACTTGAAGGCCGGCTTGCCGAGCCGCCCTGGGTTCTTCGCGCTCGCCGAGGCGAGCATCTCGGCCTGCTCCTTCCAGTAGCGGACCGCGAGCTCGGCCGCGTACTCGTGGACGGTGTTGCCGTTGTTGGGCTGGAACGCGTAGTAGGTGCCGCCGCGGACGGTCGTGACGTTCGGTGCGTAGGGCGCGAGGCAGGTCATCTGCTTGCGGAGCTGCTTGCCGAGGTCGTTGCCGACCGCGGTCCCGCATTTCTTGACGATCGCGTCGTAGTCGACCGCGAGCGCCTTGGCGGACCAGTCGCCGTGCTCCTGATCGTTGAGGTGGAACAGCTCGTGGAACAGGGTCTCGCGCACGCCGGGCTCGCTGGTCAGGAGCGAGCCCTCGACGTTGTAGGTGACCTGCCAGCCGCCGGCGTACGCGCTCGGCGTGCGCTTGCCGACGGAGCGCACGAACCGAAACCCGAGCGCGCGCCAGCGGTAGTTCGCGGCGAGCGTGGTGCCCTTGTAGAGCTGGGTGAACCACGCGTCGATCGCGGTCATCGCCGTGGTGACCCACGCGAGGTGCGTGCGGTAGGCGCCGATCGGCAACTCGGGGACGAGGTGGATCTTGCCGCGATAGCCGCCGTCCATGATCTCGTCGGGCCCGACGCCGGCGATGTCTCCGGTCGCGCGGAACAGCGCCAGCGCGAGCGACTTCGCCTTGTCGTCCTTGGCGTAGCGCCGACCGAGCAGGCACTCGACGTCCTGCTTGCAGTCGGCCGGGGGCGTCGCCGGGCCGTAGATCAACGCCGCGGCGCTCTCGTCCGAGATCCGGACATCAGCGGCGGACGTGCCCGCGACGAGACCCGCGAGGATGACGAGGACGGGGCGCATGCCCTCGATGCTATCGCGTGCCCCCAGCGGCGCTACTCGATTGTCGTGTGAGGACGGATACAGATCCGCGCCTGGGTGAAGGATCAAAATCGCGGTTCACTTCCATGCACCGCTCGCCTACCAGCCTCCCCGAGGTCGACGGCGAGCGCGACGACGTCGTGCGCACCACCCGGCGCACCAATCGTGGCTTCCCGCTGTGCGTGTGGGGGGAGGCGCGCGCTGATGCGTTTCGCATCCGCCGGCCGCACGAGCTGACCGACGTGCTCGATCTGTTTCACCTGATCGCCTCGGACGAGCCGCAGATGATCCGGATCTGGTCCGCGGGCGACGATCAGGTCGTCGCGATCGTGTGGCGCGATGACTGCGCGCTCTACGTCGTCGAGTCGGTGGGCGGCTACGGCTCCAGCGCGGGCGACCCCGCGCGGCTGGGTGGCTTCGACGCGCAGGACCACGGCGGCTCGCCGATCACGGTCGCGTGGGCCGATTGCATCGACTGGAGCGTCGCGCGGAGCGCGCTGATCCACTTCGTCGAGCACGGCGAGGTCGGCGGCGACGTCGAGCTGACGGGCAGCATCCCGAGCGGCTTCCTGATGCTCGGCGACTACGACCGCACGAGCATCATCGGCGCGCGCGGCGAGCCGACCCCCGTGTTCGCCGAGACGAGCCTGCACCGCATGGTGCCCACGACCCGCCCGACCCACCTCGACCTCGGGCTCGAGGACACGTGGGCGGAGCGCGTCATCGCCGGGCTCTCGTCGATGGGCTTCGTCGACGTGTACGGGCCGCTGCGCGCGACCGTGATCGAGCAGCTCGCCGGCCTGCTCGACGCCTACGGCGAGGACGCGATCGCGCGGATCAGCACCGCCGACTGGCTCGCCAACGAGCTCGTGTGCATGCGCGGCGTCATGCGGTTCGATGCGACCGGCGGCGATCTGCAGGTCGCGCTGCACCACGCGCGCTGACAGCGCCGCTCACCCTGCCCGGCGAAAGCCGGACTCGTAGGCTTTGCCTACTTGTTCGCTGCGCTCACCCATTCCGGCGAAAGCCGGACTCGTAGGCTGCGCCTACTTGTTCGCTGCGCTCACCCATTCCGGCGAAAGCCGGACTCGTAGGCTGCGCCTACTTCTTCGTGAAGCGGTCGAGCCAGGCGAGCACCTCCTCGTGCCACACCTTGGAGTTCTGCGGCTTGAGCACCCAGTGGTTCTCGTCGGGGAAGCTCAGGAATCGGCTCGGGATGCCCTTGCGCTGGAGCGCCGTGAACGTCGACATGCCCTGGGTGTCGACGAGCCGGTAGTCGAGCGCGCCGTGGATCACCAGCGTGGGCGTCTTCCAGTTCTTCACGAAATCGATCGGGTTGTGCTTCGCGTAGCCCTCGGGGTTCTCCCACGGCGTGCCGCCGTGCTCCCACTCCGGGAACCACAGCTCCTCGGTGTCGAAGTACGCCATCCGCTCGTCGAGGTTGCCGTCGTGGCACACGAGCGCCTTGAAGCGATCGGTGTGGCCGTTCATCCAGTTGATCATGAAGCCGCCGTAGCTCGCGCCGAGCGCCGTCATCCGGGTCGCGTCGATCCAGCTGAACTTCTTGATCGCGGCGTCGAGGCCGAGCATCAGGTCGTCGTACGGCGCGCCGCCCCAGTCGTTCCGGATCGCGTCGGTGAACGCCTGGCCGTAGCCCGTCGAGCCGTGGAAGTCGATCATCACGGCGCCGTAGCCGTGGCCGGCGAACGCCTCGGGGTTCCAGCGGTAGTGGAAGTGATCGCCGAAGCTGCCCTGCGGGCCGCCGTGGATGAGGAACGCGAGCGGCACCTTCGCCTTGCCGTCGTGGCCGGCGGGCCGGATCGCCCAGCCGTAGACGGTGTCGCCCTTGGCGCCCTTGAACGAGAACTGCTCGGGTACGCCCCACGTGATCGCCGAGGCCCGCGCGTCGTTGAGGTGGGTGAGCTGCTTCGCGTCGCTGCCGTCGAGCTTCGCGGTGTAGAGCTCGCCCGGCTGGGTGAGGCCATCGTGGGCGTAGACGAGGCGATCGCCGGCGACGGCGACGCCGGTGTTGGTCCCCTTGTCGACGAGCAGCTTCGCCGCGCCGCTCGCGACGTCGATCGCGAACACCGCGTGGTGACCGAGGTTGTCGCTCGACGTTAACATCGTCTTGCCGTCGGCGC
>JAPLLF010001191.1 GCA_026387715.1 Pseudomonadota bacterium | reverse complement strand
CGGGGGTCGACGTCAAACGCGTCAAGCTCAACGTCAACCAGCTCAACGTCAACCATCCGTGTTCCTCCCTTCCCAACCCTTTGAACTACAGTTCTTGAGCGCCGCTGCCTGATCGCGTGCGCCGGGACACGGTGCGCGAGGTGACAAGTGGTGTCCGTGGGAATGCGGGCAACCACTGGCGCGGTCCTGTGCTCGTAACCGGAGCACACACCATGAAGGCACAGCAACATCTCCATCGTCTCCTCGCCGTCGCCGGCGTCGTCGGGCTCCTGGGAACGGGCGCCGCGCTTCATGCCGGGTTCGGCGGCGTCGCCCACGCCACGCCCGGCATGCCCGTCGACGGCTCGATCACCTCGGGCTCGCTGCCGCTGGCCACGATCGCCGACGTCACCGAGCGCACGATCGAGAGCGTCGTCAACATCTCGAACACGCGCGTCGTCCGCGCCGACGGGTGGGCGACGCTCGACGACACCACGGCCCAGAGCAAGGGCTCGGGCGTCATCATCAACACCAGCGGGCGCATCCTGACCAACGCGCACGTCGTCGCCGGGGCGGACGAGATCGTCGTGACCCTGCACGACGGCAGCGAGGTGTCCGCCAGGGTCGTCGGCCGTGATCCCCAGGCGGATCTCGCGGTCCTCCAGCTCAAGACCAGCGTGCCCGGCTTGCGGCCGATCACGCTGGGCGATTCGGCGAAGCTGCGGCTCGGCGACGTCGTGCTCGCGATCGGCGACGGGCTCGGCGTCGGCAAGGCGGTCACCATGGGCATCGTGTCCGCCAAGGGGCGCGGCGGGATGGGCATCGAGGACTACGAGGACTTCATCCAGACCGACGCGGCGATCAACCCCGGTAACTCGGGCGGCGCGCTGATCAACATGCGCGGCGAGCTCGTCGGCATCAACACGGCGATCCTGTCGAAGAGCGGCGGCTACCAGGGCATCGGCCTCGCGATCCCCACCAGCATGGCCAGGCCGATCATGGACATGCTCGTCAAGGACGGCAAAGTCTCGCGCGGCTACCTCGGCGTCGGCACGCGCACGGTGACACCGGCGCTCGCGTCGCAGTACAAGCTCGGGGCGCCACGCGGGGCGCTGATCGACGGCGTCGAGCCGTCGGGGCCGGCCGGCCGGTCGGGGCTCGTGGCCGGCGATGTCGTCGTCGCGCTCGACGGGGCCGAGATCAAGACCGGCGACGCGCTGCGTAATTCGATCGCGATGATCCGCCCGGGCACGACCGTCGCGCTCGACGTCGTCCGCCAGGACAACGGCGGCAAGAAGGCCGTGAAGATCCAGCTCGGCGAACGACCCGTCGCACCTACCCGCCGTCGCTGATACCCTGACGGGGTGAAGGTCCTCCTGATCCTCGTGCTCGCGTCGTGCGCCGTCGAGGACTACGCGACGACCGACCAGCCGCTGTCCGCGGCCAAGCGGGCCGAGCGGCTCACCCAGATCCGCGATCTCGGCGCGGAGATGGGCATGGATAACGCCGCGCTGCTGGGCGGCATCGCGCAGTCCGAGACCGGGCTCGCGCACTGCCAGAGCGAGGCGACCTACGCGTGCATGGGCCCGGCGTCGCCGTCGTGCGGCGGCGCGCCGATCATCGCGGGCTCGGCCGACGGCCCGTGCTCGCTGGAGCAGGGCGGCCTCGGGATGTTCCAGTTCGACGCCGGCACCTACGCGCAGACCGTCGCGGCCTACGGTGACGACGTGCTGACGGTCGAGGGCAACACGGCGCTCGCGGTCAACTTCGTGGTCGGCAAGGCGAAGCTCGACATCGCCGGCGTGACCGACTGGCGGTCCGCGATGGCGTGGATGAACGCGGTGCCGCTGACGAGCGGGGCGCCCGAGCTCGACGCGTGGGCCCAGCTCCTCGCCTGTCGCTACAACGGCTGCTGCTCGACCAGCGCGACCTGCACCTCGCGCGCGAACGGCTATCGCGACAACGCGCTCGCCGTGTACGGGGAGATGGGCGCCGCGTTCTGGGCGGCGGCCGCGAATCGCTGTCCCGAGGTCCCCGCAGACGGGGTGATCGATCAGCGCAGCGGGTGCTACGTCGCCGCTGGCGATCCACGGTACTGGCGGCGCGAGCCGACCGGCTACGCCGACTCGTCCGAGTGGACGATGACGACGACCGCGGCCGCCCCGGCCAACTACGCCGAGTGGCGGATCCGTGCGAACGCGGCCGTCACGCTGCACCTCGACGTCCACCTCGACGGCGGCGTCCACGGCAAGAGCACGATGGCCCACTACGAGATCCATCACGCCGGCACGGTCGACACCGTGACGATCGATCAGACCAGCGGGACGGGCTTCGTCCCGCTCGGCGACTTCGCGTTCGCGGGCGGGGCCGACGAGTACGTGACGCTCGGCGACAACACCGGCGATCCCGTGGCCAGCGAGCTGCTGTTCGACGCGCTCCGGGTCGTCGGGGAGACCCAGCCCGGCGACGTCACGCCGCCGCCCGCCACCGACGGTGGCTGCGCGATCGGTGGCGGCGGCGGGCTGCTCGTCGGGGTCACCGCCGGGGTGGCCGCGCTCGGCCCACGGCGCCGCCGGCGCGTTCGAAAACTTGCCTGACCCCGCGCCGTGCGCGCAGGGTGGCGACATGAGCTTCGTGCATTGTTCGTCGTGCGCCCGCGCCTACAACCACG
>JAPLLF010001082.1 GCA_026387715.1 Pseudomonadota bacterium | reverse complement strand
AAACTCAATCCCTACAATACCCACATCCTATATCACCACGAGACGCGCTCGATCCGCGACGGCGCGGTCGCCGTGTGGGGCGAGTCGATCGCGAAGGACTCGGGCTGGACGACCAACATCGTCAAGGCGCTGGCCAAGGCGTTCAAGATCGATCTCGACAAGCCGTGGAACAAGCTGACCGAGAAGCAGCGCGACATCCTGATGAACGGCACCGGCGACAAGCGCGTCGCGGTCGCCTGGGAGGGTCGCCACTCGAGCGGCGAGTGGGCGATGCGGTTCGAGGGCATCCTGTCGCAGCTCGAGCGCCGCCACCGCGAGTCGAGCTCCGAGCGCACGCGCACGCACTACGAGCAGTTCTTCCGCGCGATCCCCTGCGCCGTGTGTCACGGCACGCGGCTGCGCCCCGAGTCGCGCGCGGTGTTCTTCAACGCGACCTCGATCATCAACGTCACCGGCATGACGGTGAAGCAGGCGTACGAGTTCATCGTGTCGACGAAGCTGACCGGCTCGCGCGCCCAGATCGCCGGCGAGGTCCTCAAGGAGATCAAGAACCGGCTGACCTTCCTGCTCGACGTCGGCCTCGACTACCTCACGCTCCATCGCGGCGCGGGCACGCTGTCGGGTGGCGAGGCGCAACGCATCCGGCTCGCGTCGCAGCTCGGCAGCGAGCTCTCGGGCGTGCTGTACGTGCTCGACGAGCCATCGATCGGCCTCCACCAGCGCGACAACGAGCGCCTGATCCGCACGCTGCACCGCCTGCGCGACCTCGGCAACACCGTGCTCGTCGTCGAGCACGACGAGGCGACGATGGAGGCGGCCGACTGGATCGTCGACTTCGGCCCGGGCGCCGGCAAGCACGGCGGCCGGGTCGTCGCCGAGGGCACGGCCGAGGACATCAAGGCGGTGAAGACCTCGGTGACCGGGCGCTTCCTGTCGGGCGTCGAGTCGATCGAGGTCCCGGCGCAACGCCGCGAGGCAACCGGCTGGGTGAAGCTCGCGGGTGCCAAGGAGCACAACCTGCGCAACGTGACCGCCGAGTTCCCGCTCGGCGTGATGGTCGCGGTGACCGGCGTGTCGGGCGCCGGCAAGTCGTCGCTGATCAACGCGACCCTGCACCCGGCGCTCAACCGGATGCTGCACCGCTCGCTCGATCGCGTCGGGCCGTACGACTCGCTCACGGGGCTCGGCAAGATCGACAAGTGCATCGTGATCGATCAGCAGCCGATCGGGCGCACGCCACGCTCCAACCCCGCCACGTACACCAAGGCGTTCGACCTGATCCGCGAGCTCTACGCGCAGATGCCAGCGGCGAAGACCTACGGCTACGCGGCGGGCCGGTTCTCGTTCAACGTCTCGGCGAAGCAAGGCGGTGGGCGCTGCGAGGCGTGCGAGGGCGCCGGCGTCCGCGAGGTCGAGATGCACTTCCTGCCCAACGTGTTCGTCACGTGCGAGGTGTGCAAGGGCAAGCGCTACAACGAGGCGACCCTGCGCGTGACCTACAAGGACAAGACGATCGCGCAGATCCTCGACACCCCGATCGAGGAAGCCGCCGAGATGTTCAAGCATCACAAGCAGCTCGGGCGGATCATGCAGACGATGCTCGACGTCGGGCTCGGCTACATCAGCCTCGGGCAGCCGGCGACGACGCTGTCGGGCGGCGAGGCGCAACGCGTGAAGCTCGCCAAGGAGCTCGCGCGCGTGCAGACCGGCCGCACGCTGTACCTGCTCGACGAGCCGACGACCGGCCTCCACTTCGCGGACGTCCAGATGCTGCTCGGCGTGCTGCATCGGCTCGTCGACAACGGCAACACGGTGCTCGTGATCGAGCACAACCTCGACGTCATCAAGACCGCGGACTGGGTGATCGACCTCGGCCCCGAGGGCGGCGCCGCGGGTGGCGAGATCATCGCGGCCGGCACGCCCGAGGACGTGGCGAAGGTGCCCGGGAGCTACACCGGGCAGTTCCTCAAGCCGCTGCTCGAGCGCGGCCGCAAGGGGCCGGTCCGCCCTGCCCCGCCGTCGTCGGGCGCGGGCCGGAAGCGTCGCGCGGTCGTCGAAACCTCATCGATCGGCGAGGCGAACCGCTAGACTCGATCGGTGTTTCGACGTCTCGCGTGGCTCGCGTGCCTGGTGGTCGGTGGGTGTGGCTCCTCGCCGCGTGAGGACCTCGACACGCTCGTGCGCGTCGACGCCGAGCCGGAGGGCGCCGCGTGCGCCGAGGGCGGCGTCGCGATCCGCACCGGCGTCGACCTCAGCAACGACGGCTACCTCGACGACGACGAGGTGACGTCGACGCAGTACGTGTGCAACGGCCTCGGCGCCGTCGCGTGCAACGGCGGCAAGATCCTCACCGGCACGATCATCGTGTCGACCGCGGCCGACTTCGATCAGCTCGCGGAGGTCAACTGCGTCGACGGCGACCTCCTGATCGCGGGCACCGACGTCGAGCAGCTCCCGGTCGCGGTGGCGAACCTCCACATCATCAGCGGCGATCTCGTGATCGTCGGCAACGAGAAGCTGCGCTCACCCGCCGGCATGCCGCTCGCGCAGGTCGGCGGCGCGATCATCGTGCAGGGCAACGAGTCACTGACCGATCTGCAGGGGCTGGGCGACATCGCGGACGCCTCCGCGATGTCGATCGTGGGCAACAACATGCTGCCGAGCCTGCGGGGCCTCGAGGGCTTCGTGAACCTCCACACGCAGCTCCTGGTCGCGAACAACCTCGCGCTCACGAGCCTCGACGGCCTCCAGCACCTCGTGACGTCGAGCAAGCAGCTCGCGTTTCGCTCGAACCCGATGCTCGCCAACCTCGACGCCCTCGCCGGGGTCCGCGCCCTGGCCTCGCTCGAGCTGTCCGGCAGCGGCAGCCTCACCGCGATCGAGCTCCCCTCGCTCCAGAAGATCGACGTCCGCTCGCTGTTCAACACCAACGCGGCGCTCCAGACGATCTCGTTCCCCGCGCTCAGCTCCACGGGCGACTTCATCCAGATCGACAACTGTGGCGCGCTCCAGACGGTCGCGCTCCCGAGCCTGCTCACCACCGGCGGCCTGCTCGTCGACAACGACAACTCGCTGGCGACGTGGTCGGCGCCCAAGCTCGTCTATGTCACCGGACGCGTCAACTTCGTCGGCCTCCCGGCCCTCACCACCCTCGCCCTTCCCAGCCTGAGCTCGATCGGCCTCGACCTCGTCGTCAAGCTGCTCCCGGCGCTCGCCGACTTCACCGGGCTTCCCGCGCTCACCACCAACGGTGGTCAGCTCGTCGTCGCCAGCTGCAGCGGGCTCCACGACTTCACCGGGCTCGCGAACCTGTTCATCGTGTCGGGCGACATGACGGTCACGGGCAACGCGACGCTCGCGAGCTTCGCGGGCCTCGACGCCTTCGCGGAGGTGGGCGAGGACCTCACGATCAACACGAACCCGATGCTCCCGCTCGCGACCTCCAACGCGTTCGCGAGCAGCGTCACGGTGCACGGCAAGACGATGATCGCGCAGTAGTCGCTTCGCGATGCCGCGAGGAAACCCGCCGCTCAGCCGTGCGAGACGCCGTTGGCACCGTTCGTCGCGCCATTGGACGGGGCCGACGCGTCGATCGCGCGGACCTCGATCGCGACGTCCTGCGCGGCGCGCGGCGCGATCGCCATCCGCGCCAGCAATACGTCCGACAGGTTCGAGCGGCCATCCCCCATGACGACGTCGGGCACGAGCTTGAGCCCCGCGCTCGCGATGATCTGCGCGAGCTGGATCGCGGTGTAGCTCGCCTCGCCGAGCGCCGCGATGCCGGCCTCGTGGCTCGCCGCCATCGCGAGGCCTCGCGCCCGCTCGGCATCAGCGAGCGAGTCACCCCGCAGCCGGGCGGCATCGGCCTCGGCGGCCGCCGCGAGCCGCGCACACTGCGCGTCGGCCTCGGCGCGGATCGTGATCGACTCGGCCTCGCCGCGCGCCCCCGCGACGCGCGCCTCGGCGTTCTTGCCGAAGATCAGCACCTGCTGCTCGCTGCGCACGACCTCGGCCTGCATGTTCGCCGCGGCGGTCTCGCGCTCGAGCGCCTGGCGGCGGATCTGCGCCTCGCGCTGCGCGTCGTACGTGCGCTGCATCTCGTCGGCGATCTTGCGATCGGTCTGCGTCTTCATGAGCTCGCCCGGCGGCGTGATGTCGCCGATCAGCGCGTCGATGCAGTCGACGTCGTACGCGGCGACGGCCGCGCGGATGTGGAGGAACGCCTCGCGCTGACGCGCGCTGCGCGCCGACAGGAACTCCAGGACCGTGACCTCCTGCGCCGAGTTACGGAAGTAGTTCCCGACCGTGGGCTGCAGCACGTGATCGACGAGGTTCTGCATCGACCCGACCCGCGAGATCACGCGCGGCGCGTTCTTCATGCCGATGTGGATGATCGACGCGACGTCGAGGTTGAACGAGAAGCCGTCGCGCGACCGCACCGTGATCGACGACAGGCCGGCGTCGTACTCGTGCGACTCGCGGCGACTCGCCCAGTTCAGGACGATGTTCGTCGTCGGCACGAGCTCGATCTTCATCGCGCGCGTGTTGACCGGGTGCTTGCCCGGCAGCAGCGGCTCGACCCACACGCCCTTCCTGCCCTTGTCGACGAGGTCGCCGTGCGCGAAGCCATCACCCGACACGTCGAGGTGCTCCTTGCCGACGTAGCTGACGACGACGCCGACGTAGCCGATCGGGATCTCGGTGAGCGAGATGAGCTCGATCGACGCGAACCACGGGTTGAGGTTCCACGCGCCGGACAGGAGGACGTCCTCCTGCAGGCCGCGGCAGCCGCCCGCGTCGACGAACGCCTGGCCGCGCTGGAAGCTGTCGTGGCCCAGGACCGTCGGGCCGGCGAGATCGCCGGACGCGATCGGCCGACCGTCGAGCACCGTCACGATGCCGACGCGCTCCGCGGGGACGCGAAAGATCTGGAGCTGCTCCGGGCTGAGCCCGAAGTACGTCGCGCGCGCGGCGGTGACGATGTCGAACAGCGCCGGATTCACCCGGTACTTGCCCGCGGTCAGGATGCCGATCTGACGCCCCTTCTCGCCGCCGTGGTCGAGGAATTGGGTCGCGTCCTGGTAGTTGTCACACAGGATCTCGTGCGCGAGCACGCGCTCCGACGGGATCGGGGCGCCGTCCTTGGCGACCACGAGCGCGATCTGTCCAGGTGACACCTCGATCAGCGGCACCTTCGTGACCTTGAACTTCCACGACCAGATTCCGAAGTGGTAGCCCGGAGGCAACATGCGGGCCTGGTAGCCGGCCTCACCGCGGGTCGCGATGATCCGCCCGGGAGGCAGCGGTGGCCCGTACCGGCGGACGACGAGTCCCGACTCCAGCTCGCCGATCACGACCACGCCGAAGACCAACACGATCACGAGCAGCGCGGCGACGCCGATCGAGACACCGAGCACGAGGGGAAGTACTTGCATGGTTCCTCCTTGGTGGAACGAGGAGAACCAGTTGCATCGCGCAGGCCGCGGCCAACCCCGCGAGATCACGTGACGACCTTCTCCCGGATCCGTAATCCAATACGAACTTCGTAGTACAATACGGTCATGTCGATCGCGATCGTCGGGGGCACCCTCTCGGCAGGCCTGCGGCGCGCGCTCGCGGCGTCCGACATCGCGATCGCGTCCGCCACGCGCGCCGCGCTCCGGGTCGTGGTCGGCGCGCGCCCCCCGCGCACGCCGCCGGCGGCGCAGTGGGTGTGGTGTGCGACCGGCGCGATCGATCCCGACGACGCGGCGCGCGCGGTGCTCGCCGGCGCGTACGACGTCGTGCCGCTCGACGACCTCGCGCAGGTCCTGCCGCGCCGGCTCGCGGAGCTGGCGATCGCGATCGCCGTACCGCCCGCCCCGACGAACTACATCGCGAACAGCGCCGCGGCGCGCCGCGTGCTCGCCGAGGTCGAGCGCGTCGCGTGCACCAGCATGGCCGTGCTGCTCACCGGCGAGACCGGGACCGGCAAGGATCTGATCGCCCAGCACCTGCACGCGCGATCGGGGCGCGCCGGCGAGCTCGTGCCGATCAACTGCGCGGCGATCCCCAACGAGCTGATCGAGGGCGAGCTGTTCGGGTTCGCCAAGGGTGCGTTCTCCGGCGCGACCAACGACTACGACGGCCTGCTCCACGCGGCGAGCCGCGGCACGGTGTTCCTCGACGAGGTCGACGACACCCCCAAGACCCTGCAGATGAAGCTGCTCCGCGTGCTCGAGGATCACGTCGTCAGCCGGCTCGGCGAGAACCGCTGGCGGCAGGTCGACTTTCGCGTGGTCGCGGCGACCAACCGCGATCTCGCGGACCTCGTTCGACGCGGCGAGTTCGGCGACGACCTCTACCAGCGCCTCGCGATCGTGCGGATCGAGCTACCGCCGCTCCGCGATCGCCGGGACGATCTCGGAGATCTCGTGCTCGGCCTGCTCGCGCGGTTCTATCGCGACGAGCCGTCGGCGCGCACGCGCGTCACGACGATCACCTCGCCTGCGATGATCGCGCTCCTGCGCTACCCGTGGCCGGGCAACGTGCGCGAGCTCCGCAACGTGCTGTTCCATGCGCTCGTCAACAAGCGAGGTGGCACCGACCTGCTGCTCAGCGACCTCCCCACACACGTCGTCCGTGCGCAACCCGAGCACGTGACGCCGAGCGTCGTCGATCGCCAGGCCCTCACGCGCCTGCTCGACGCCGGCGCGCTCAACCTGCGCGCGATCCGCGACGAGCTCGAGCGGACCGCGCTCACCCTCGCGCTCGAGCGGGCCCACGGCTCGCCCACGCGCGCGGC
>JAPLLF010000463.1 GCA_026387715.1 Pseudomonadota bacterium | reverse complement strand
GCGCCCTCCTGCATCGCGGCCTCGACCCCGGCGCGCAGGCTCGGCACGTGCTCGCGCACCGCTCGCTGCGACACCCACGGCGAGACGTGCACGATCTCGATCGGATCCTCGATGGTGACGACGCGGCGCCGGTTCTCCCCGAGCCAGCGCACCATCGCGGCGAGCGTGGTCGTCTTGCCGACGCCGCTCCGGCCACCGATCAGCACGAGCCCGCCGCTCTCGAGCCAGTGCTCGACCTCCGAGAGACCCAGCTGCTCGAGCGTGGGTGGATCGCCGACGAGCAAGCGCAACGATGCCCCCGGGCCCCGATGGTCGCGGGTGAGCGTGACGCGCACGCGCCCGAGGCCATCGCCGTACGTGAACATCGCGGTGCCACGCTCGTGCCACTGCTCGCGTGTCCCGGGGGGCGCGACGATGCCGAGCTCGCGCGCGAGGAGATCCGCGTCGATCGTGCTCCGCGCCGAGGTCGCCGTGAGCTGCCCGCTCACGCGCATGTACGCGGCGGAGCCCGCGGCGAGGTAGACGTCGCTCGCGCCGGCCGCGCGCGCCTGCTGGGTGAGTAGATCGAGGAGCGCGCTCCCCGAGGAGGTCTCGGCGCCGCGGGCCTCGTACTGGCCGCGCTCGATATACATCTCGGAGTCGTCGGCGCTGGCGAGCGGCTGGTGCGACACGGGCGGCTGCGCCACCGCAAAGCCGGCGGTCGGGCCCGGGGTGCGCTTGGGACTTGAGCCGTGGGGCGGCGGCGGGGTCGGGGTGGGTGGGTGGAAGGTCGCGCCGCTGTGGCTGCCGCTGCCGAGCGTCGCCGGCTCGATCAGCACCTGCCAGGCGCCCGGGTTCGGCGCGACGCTGATCTGGTAGCGCACCGCCCCCGAGTCGAGCTCGAAGCGCGCGGGGCGATTGTTGTCGATCTGGTTGAGCGCCGCGGGCGGCGCGACCTCGCGCACGAGCACGACGAGCTGATCGTGCGGCGTGACCTGCGTCGCCTGCCGGTCACCGGTCGGGAAACGCAACGTGACCGCCTGACCGGACGCGAGCACGGCACCGGCGGCCCCGAACCGCTCGATGCTACGGATGTACACGTCGATCTTCCCCACCACGGTGCAATGTATCATCGTAGCGTAGGCTTCCGTCATGCGCGCCACCTGGATCCTCGGAGCGACCACGGCGCTCGGCTTCGGGCTCGCGGCGTACCTGTTCGTCGAGAATCGCGCGCTGCGGACCACCGTCGCCGATCACGCCGCCACGCCGGTCGCGAGCACCGCCAGCCCACGCCCCGATGCCTGGATGGACGCCAGGCCCGTCGCGCCCGTCACGCCACCGACGGGCAGCGCCGCGACCCAGGCGCGCACGGAGCCGAAGCTCCCGGAGCCCGAGCAGGAGTCGAGGATGGAGCGGCGTGCCCGGCGCACGCTCGAGATCGCGGCGTTCCTCGGCCGACACGACGGCGAGACCGAGGAGCAATATCGTGCGCGGATGCTCCCCCTGCTCCAGGCCGGGCTCGCGATCCCGCGCGAGAAGGCGCTCGAGATGCGCAAGCTCGCCGAGGAGAAGGCGCACGTCACGCCGGCGCAATCGGCCGCGCTCGACAAGGCGTTCGACAAGGTCTACGGCGACGTCCTCGACTACACCAACAAGGCGATCGCCGACGGGACGCTGTCGCCCTACGAGCGCAACGTGTCCGGCTGGCTCGAGTTCGCCGGCGGCATGGGCGGCATGCTCGGCGAGGCGCAGGGGCAGATCGGCAAGATCCTCGACCCAGCGCAGGTCCGCGCGATGTCCGACGCCGGCTTCGAGTGGGGTGAGTACCTCGGGCTGAGCGCGCCGTGGGAGCGGCTCCAGCCGCCCCCGCCGCCGCGGTGATCGCCTACAACCCGATCCAGTAGTTCGCCTTGACCATCACGATGTTCTCGCTGGCGGCCTCGCTCAGGCCGCGGAGATCGCGGCCGAGCTGGAAGCGACCGTCGTCGATCGCGCTCGACTGACCGTGGCTCCAGATCGCGTACACGTTCGACCCCGGGCGGTACTCCCAGCGCAGCACGATCGTCGAGCGGAGCTCGCGGACGTCGAAGTCGGGCTTGCCGAACGCGAAGTCGACCGCGCCGTCCCCGTCGCGATCGACGCTGATGACGCCGCCCTGCGCGCGCGCCTCGTCGCCCATGAACGTATGGAAGCGATCCTCGAACCGCGCCGCGCCGGGGTGATCGACGTCCTTGAGCTCGCTGTAGAGCCCGCTCGCGATGAATGGCTGCGCGTACGCCTGCAGCGCGAGGTGCGGCGAGAACGTCCAGTTCACGCGCAGGGTCAGCGCGGCCGTCGTCTGATCGATCGTGCCGAACAGGTAGTGCGGCGCGCCCGTGGTGTCCTGCACCTCGTCGACGTACTGCAGCGCGTCGCGCCGCGACGACCAGCTCGGACCGACGAAGATCTCGAGGTTGCTGCGCGCCTGGATCGTGACGCCCGCGTCGACCCCACCGCTCATCGCGTGGCCGGTCGGGGTGTGGTCGAGGTTCGCGCTGAGCGACGCCCACACGCGCTTGCGCTGATCGCTCGTGAGGTTGAGGAAGCCGTTGTACCGGTTCGTCGTGCGCAGCGACGGCCCACCGCGCAGCGCGTTGGGATCCCAGCGATCGATGAGGATGTGACAGCCGCCGCCGACCGTCCAGTAGTTCACGAGCTGCGCGCTGGCATTGCACTCGTAGCCCAGGCCGAGGAGCCGCGGCGAGAAGTCGGAGACGTAGAACACGTCGTGGTTCGCCTGCCAGTTGAGCACCTGCGCGCCGGGCTCGTTGTCGTGGTGCTCCATCCACAGGAACTGCATGATCCGATCGCTGGAGGTCTGGAAGCCCATGTCGTTGAGCTCGAGGCCGGGCGAGCGCGCCTCGAAGCCGGTGCCGAAGCGCCAGTGCTCGGTGTCGCCGAACTGCCCGATCGACGCGGTGAGATCGAACCCGGCCAGGCTCGTGCGCGTCGGATCGAACGTCAGGTGGGTCGCGTCGGGACGCTGGAACAGCGACGATGACGCCGTGGGTCGCCTCGCCCGCGAGCGCCACCTTCGCCTGCTCCTCGCCGGTCACCGCGTCGAACACGCCGATCGACCAGCCCCCCCGCGTCTTGCCGGTCAGCTTCGCCGCGCTGTAGATCGCGGTGGCCTCGGGCTTTTCGATGTAGTCGTAGGGCGCGTCCGGCTCCGCCGGGGCCGCCCCGATGCGCCGGCTGTAGAAGCCACCCTCGACGGTGTTGCCGCTGTTGCCGATCGGGAGCTTGAACAGATCCGCACCCTCGATGAAGAACGGCCGCTTCTCGGCGAAGAACAGCTCGTTCGCGCTGAGGTTGACCTGCGAGGGATCCGCCTCGACCTGGCCGAAGTCGGGGTTCAGGGTCGCCGACAGCGTGAAGGCCGGCCCGAGCCCGTACTTCATGTCGAGGCCGAGGTTGCCGCGCCCGCCGACGCGCGCGTTGATCGGATCCCCGGCCTCGATCGGCATGACCGCGAAGCCACCGGTGAGGTACGGCAGGAGCTCGAGCCGCCGCGCCGGCCGCAACCCGGTGATCCCGTCGACGGTGCCGAACTTCGACACGATCGCGCTGCCGTTGGTCGGCCACGGCGACCACGTGCTCTGCTCCGTCGTGCGCCCGACGATGCGCAGGACCTGCATGCCCCACTCCTGCGAGTTCCCGCTCGGATACCGCAGCTGGGACAGCGGGATCCGGAACTCCGCCGTCCACCCGGTCGGCGTGATCGCCGCGTCGCCGGTCCACACGGCGTCCCAGCTGTCGTCGAGGTTCTGATCGTCGGAGACGATCATGTCGCGCTGCACGCCCGCTGCGTTGAGCTGGAACACGTAGGCGGTCCGACGATCGTGGTAGCTGTCGAAGCCGAGCGCGATCGCGTCGGAGATCGCGTCGACGTCGCGCCGCGTGAGCAGCGAGCGGATGGTCGTGGGCTCGGCGTCGAACGCCCACACCCCGACGTAGATCGCGTCGTCGTCGTAGTAGACCGCGAAGCTGGTCTCCGACGACGGCTTCGCCCCGAACTTGGGATAGCGCTGGACGAACCCGATCTCGCGCACCGCGTCCTGCCAGAGCACCTCGTCGAGCCGGCCGTCGATCTTGATCGCGCTCGTGCGGCGATGCGCGTGAGTGCGCACGTCGTCGGCGAACGCCGGGGACGCCGCGAGCAACGCGAGCAAGCAGACAGTGGAGCTGGGTTTCATCGGAGTGCCGATCCTCGAATCGTCGCGAGGGAGGACGTCGTCCGCAACCCTCGGTTGCATCCATCGTGTGCGACACGCCGTGCGACACCCTCGTGCGACGGGTTGCGACAACGAACTAGCGCGCCGCGGCCTCGTCGCTGCGCTGCGCGTGCTCGAGCAGCAGCTGGGTGACCGCCACGCCGATCTCGTCGCGCCCACCGACCGCGCACGGGGAGAACTCGAAGTGCCCCGTGTGCCAGTCGAGCAACCGCATCAGCCGCTCGCGCAGCGTGATCCCGCCGCGCGACGCCTCGACCTTGAGCACGCGCCCCTCGGAGACGAACACGCGCGCGACGTAGCCCTCGTGCAGCATGAGGAGCACGCCCGACTTGCGCTCGAACTCGAACAGCGAGAGCAGCGTGCCGAGCGAGAGGTCCTTGAGCGCACCCCGCAGGCCGGGGTTGGTCGCGGCGGCGGCCGGCGCGGCGACGCGATGCGTGCGGATCACGAGCTCCTCGTCGAGGAACGGTCGCGGGATGTAGTCGCGCACGCCCGCGCGGAACGCCTCGAGCCGCCCGAGATCCGCGTCGTCGCCGTTGAGGAGGATCGGGACGTCGGACTGGGTCGCGTGTTCCGACATCGCGTACGCGAGGTCGATCCCGGTCATCCCGTCCAGCGCGGCCGCGCACACGATCGCGTCGGGGCGCCACACCGCGCACGCCTGCAAGGCCTCCGACACCGAGGTGACCTGCGTGACCTTGAAGCCCGCGACCTCGAGGCTGCGCGTCATGCGCGCGCGCAGCGGCGCGCTCGGCTCGACGACGAGGATCTGGGTCGTCGTCGACAGCCCGGGGCTGGTGATCTCGTTGCGCAGCGCCTCGACGTGCGAGCGCAGCTTGAGGCGCGCCGCCGAGTCGCTGCCGAGCAGCTCGAAGCCCATCCCCGCGTGGCGCCCGAGCGCCCGCGCGGACGATGGCGTGAGCATGTGGGCGACCCGCGCGCGAAACACCAGCAGCTCTCCGTCGGGCAGCACGAGCCGGATCTCGGTCTCCTCGTCCATCGGGAGCAGCTCCTCGGTCCGGATGAACAACCCCCGGGCCGACAGATCCTCCGTTTCGGCCGCGACGGCACCGGACGGGCGATCGAACTCGACCCGACACCGGCTGACCAGCCGGGCGTCACGATCGCGGCGTGCGGTGCCTGCCACTGCGGAAAACCATGAGGAATTGAAAGGATAGCGAGGCCACGGAAACTTGTCCTATTTGTTGATCGATCGACATGAGGGTCGGCCGTGCCAATTCTTAAACTTCTGTATTTTGAAGATCTTACGACTCCTTGCTTGCGTGCGTGCGAAACTTTCAGGAATCTCTGAAGAGTCCCCGAGCATCGAAGGAGCGTCATGGAACCGCAAACCACCCCCGCTGTCGACAGCGTGATCACCCGTCTCGCTCGCGTGGCCACGACGCGTGGTCCGCAGGATCTCCACGAGCGCCTCGCCAACCTCGATCGCTTCGTGCGCGCGGATCTGATCGACTTCGAAGCGGAGCTCGCGCTGATCCCGCGCGGCGCGCGCGTCGTGCAGCAGGCGGCGCACCACCTGCTCGATCTCAGCGGCAAGCACCTGCGGCCCGTGTGCGTCGCGCTCGCGAGCCGGTTCGGGGCCGGGTTCGACGCACGCGCGCGCGGCCTCGCGGTCGCCGTCGAGCTCGTGCACACGGCGACCCTCCTCCACGACGACGTCGTCGACGTCGCCGACAAGCGCCGCGGCAAGCCGACCGCGTGCACGGTGTACGGCAACGCCGCCTCGATCTTCGCGGGCGACTGGCTGCTGGTCGCGGCGCTCCGACGGATCGGCGCGGTCGAGCCGGAGCTCGTCGAGCCGATGCTCGCGGTGATCGACGAGATGATCCTCGCCGAGTCGATCCAGCTCGAGCGCCGCGGCGTCCTGGTCGAGACCGCCGAGCTGCGGCGCGGCTACTTCGAGGTCGTCGAGGGCAAGACCGCCGCGCTGTTCCGCTGGGCGATGATGGCGGGGGCGAAGGCGGCCGGGCTGTCGCGCGCGCAGACCGCGGCGCTCGAGCGCTACGGCTTCCACCTCGGCGTCGCGTTCCAGGCGGTCGACGACGAGCTCGACTTCGCCAAGGACGACCACGCGACCGGCAAGGATCCGCTCGCGGATCTCCGCGAGGGCAAGGTCACGTATCCGCTGGTCGTCGCGCTCGAGCACGAGCCGGCGCTGCGCCCGCGGATCGCCGCGCTGCTCGCCAGCGACGAGCCCGACGCCGTCGAGCTCCACGCCATCGCGCGGATCGTGCGGAGCAGCGGCGCGCTCAAGGCGACCCGCGAACTCGCCGAGGAGCACGTCCGGGGCGCGCTGGGCGTGCTCGAGGAGCTCCCGGTGGGCCCCGCGCGCGAGGCGCTCGTCACCGTCGCGCTGGCGTCCCTGGAGCGTGCATCGTGAGCGCCCCCGAGACCACCCCCGGGACCGCCATCGCCGACGTCAAGCTCGGCAGCGGGCAGATGTTCGATCGCATCGCCGCGCGCTACGACGCGATGAACCGCGTGCTGTCGTTCGGCCTCGACAGGGGCTGGCGCAAGAAGACCGTCGCCGCCCTGCAGCTCGGCGAGCACGCGCGCGTGCTCGACGTCGCGACCGGCACGGGCGACCTCGCGATCGAGATCGCGAAGCGCCACCCGGGCACCACGGTGGTCGGCCTCGATCCGTCCGAGGGCATGATCGCCGTCGGCCGCGTGAAGGTCGCCAGGCGCGCGATGACCGATCGCGTGTCGTTCGTCGTCGGCGACGCCCAGCAGCTGCCCCACGCGAACTGCGAGTTCGACGCGGCGACGATCGCGTTCGGCATCCGCAACGTGCCGGATCGCGGCGCGGGGCTGCGCGAGCTCGCGCGCGTCGTGCGCCCGGGAGGCCGCGTCGCGGTGCTCGAGCTCGGCGAGCCCCGCCGCGGCTTCTTCGCGGGCGCCGCGCGGTTTCACACGCACGTGGTCGTGCCGCGGCTCGGCGCGCTGCTGTCCGGCGCCAAGGAGTATCGCTACCTGCAGCGGTCGATCGCCGCGTTCCCGCCCGCCGAGGAGTTCGCCGCGCTGATGCGCGCGTCGGGCCTGCAGGTCCTCGACGTCGTGCCGCTCACGTTCGGCGCGTGCACGCTCTACGTCGCGACCCCTGCTGAGGACGCGTGACCTCGCTCGAGTCATCGCCCGCGACCGCGGCGCAGGGCGGGTCGCCCGATCGCGCGCTGCTCGATCGCGGCCTCGCGATCGCGCGGCACGGTCGCGGGCTGACGTTCATCGCGGTGCCCGCGGCGGTCGCGTCGCCCGCGGCGATCCTCGATCTCCCCGGGCTCGCCGCGACGGTCGCGTGGGCGTCGCCGGACGGCCTCGTGCTCGTCGGCGTCGGGCTCGCGCGCGAGCTGCGCGCGAGCGGGCCAGATCGATGGACCGCGATCGCGCGGGCCGCCAGGACCGTCGTCGTCGACGGCGCCGTGATCCGCGGCGAGGCCATGCCGCTCGCGGCGCTCGACAAGGCGCGGCCCCGCTTCCTCGGCGGCGGCGCGTTCGCGACGGGGGGCGCCGACCTCGCCCCGTGGACCGGCTTCGGCGACGCGTGGTTCGCGCTGCCGCGCTGGACCTACGTGCGCGACGGCAACGTCGCGCAGCTCGTGCTCGCGGTCGACGCCGTCGAGGCGGCCGATCAGGCGC
>JAPLLF010000343.1 GCA_026387715.1 Pseudomonadota bacterium | reverse complement strand
GGCAAGTTCCGCGAGACCATGTGGTTCAAGAAGGGTGATCTCGACTCCGCGGCGGCGGTCGCCGCGGAAGAGGAGCGCACCCGGACCGGCAAGGACGACGCGGCGAACCCGGGCGCGGCCGACACGCTCCCGATCGACGAGCGTTACAAGGACGACGGCTCGATCTCGCGCGACGACAAGGACAAGTACTCGCTGCGCACCGGCGCGACGACGATGATGGCGTCGATCAAGGATCCGACCGCGCCGAGCGCGTCGATGAGCAACGCGAAGGTCTCCGAGGGGGATCTCATCGGCGAGATGAAGGGTGGCCGCACCTGGGTGGTGGCGCTCATCCTCGCCGGTGTCGTCGGGGTCGGCGTGCTGATCTTCTTCATCGCGCGGTGATCGTCGACCGGCTGTGGCAGCAGCTCGCCGATCCGGCCGAGCATGCCGCCACGCGACGCGTGCTCGCCGACGCGTTGCTCGCGGCGGGCGATCCGCAGGGCGAGTACATCGCGCTCGCGGCGGCCGCCGAGGGTGTCGTCGAAGGTGCCGTCGAAGGTGCCGAGGGCGCCGTCGATCGCGCGGCCTGGGACGCGACGCTCCAGGCGCACGCGCGGTCGTGGCTCGGCGCCTACGCCAGGGTCACGCAACGCGCGTTCTGGGCACGGGGGTTTCCCACGCGGCTCGAGCTCAACGCCGCGCACCTCGACGACGGCGAGCTCGAGGTGTTGCTCGCCGATCCCCGGTTCGCGACGGTCGAGGAGCTCGTCACGGGCCACGCGAAGGCGCCGTTCTACGCGGCGATCGTCGCGCGCGCGCGGCACGCGTCGCTGCGACGCATCGAGCTCAAGGGCCTCGCGACGCTCGCGGCCTTCGAGGGGACTGCGGCGCGGATCGAGCACGTCGCCGTCGCGACGTGGCACGATCGCGGCACGCTCGACGACCTGCTCGCGACCCGCATCCTGCCGGCGTGCGAGCGCTTCCCGACGCTCACCTCGATCGCGGTGAACGTGGAGCAGCGCGACGCGGTGTTCGCCTCGCGGATGTTTCCCCGCCTGCGCACGATCACGCTGGGTCCCGACGTCGGCTACGCGGTCGCGTACTGGCCGGCGATGCTGCCGCACCAGGAGCTCGTGATCGCCGCGCCGCGGCTGCCCGGCGTCGGTCGCGCGGTGCCGGGTGAGATCCGCCTGCGGCGCGGGCCCGACGGCGTCGAGGTCACGATCCGCGGCCAGCGGGCTCTCGACACCTTGACCGAGACCGTGCAGGCGCTCCCCCGCGACGTCGTGCGCCTCGAGGTCCACGGTCCGCGCTACCCGCTCCTGACCCAGGTCGAGGCGGTGTGCGCGCGCCGCGGGATCGCCTTCGCCCACGTCGTCGACGTGCCGGCCAGCGCGCCGCGCTACGGCTTCGTCGTGCTCACAGCGTCAGCTCCCGCTTGACGCACATCGCCGCGACCTCGACGACGAGATCGGGGTGCGGCGCGGCGACCGTCACGATCGTCACCTCGCGGTCGGCGAGCGACGACAGCAGCTCGCCCGGGAGCGGGGCGCCACCGGCGAGGATCGTGAGCTGCGCGCGGGGCCCGCACAGCGACGCGGCGCGCACGATCGCATCCGGCGACGCGCACACGACGCGCCACGGCCGCGTGCCGATCGCGCGCGCGGCGAACGTGGCGAGCACCCGGGCGTGGAGCTCGCGCGCGTCGTCGTCGACCGCGACCACCATCGTCTCGCTCGACGGCTCGAGCGGCTCGCCGGGCTCGACCACCACGGTCGGCTCGATCTTCTTCGCGCGCAGGATCTGGACGAGGTACTTCGCGACGTCGCCACGCCCGACGACCACGGTCGGCTCGCGCGGCGCGAGGTTCGAGCGCGCGTACAGCGTGTACGCGAGGGTCATGTCGCCGGGGACGCGGGCGGCGATCGGCTTGGCCAGCTCGAGCCCCTCATCGAGGACCGTGATCCAGCGCGACGCGACGATGATCTGCTCGGCGAGCGGCGCGCGGCGGCGGCGCGCGAGCGGGCAGACCGGCGCACCGCCGCGGCGACAGATGTCGCATTCGCCGCACGGATCGACGGCGCCGAACAGCACCCGCTTGGTCACCAGGTTGGTGGCACGCGCGCCGGTCTCGAGGACCCAGCCAACTCCCGCGGCGCCGTGGACGCCGTCGGCTTCGAGGTGCAGCAGGAGGTCGTCGTCGCCGAGTTGATCGGCGGTGGGGGCGACGGCGGTGCTCACCAGTCGTCGTTGCGATTACCCGCGGAGCGGTTCGCGCCGGTCGGGTTGGGGAGGGGATCGGTCTGGCCACCGAACGAGTCGCGCGACGGCGCGCTCCCGATCGAGGTGGCCTCTTCATCGGGCGCCTCGAGGTGGTCGAGCACGGCGACCTCATCTTCCTCGTACAGCGTCTCCTCGACGTCGACGATCGGCGCGGCGACCGGCGCGGCGACCGGCGCGGCGACCGGCGCGGGCTTGTTCGGCCCGCTGCCGGAGGAGGGCGCTGGCGCTGGCGGCGCCGTGCGCGGACCGGAGCCGGTCTTGGCGACCTGCGCCTGCGGCGCAGCGGCGGTGGTCGGCATGGGGGCGCCGAGTCCCTGCTTGGCTCGCCAGTTCGCGAGCGCGACCACGAGGTCGTCGTACGGGATCATGGCCGCGAGGATACCATGGTAGACCCCGGCACATGATCCAACCAGGCTCGGTTCGCTGGCCATGATCCGGCTGTATCGCTCCGCGCTGATCGGCGACGACTTCCTCCATGGCTTTCCGGAGCGCACCGGCGGCGTGTCGACCGGGCCGCGGGCGTCGCTCAACCTCGGCTATCGCTGGGGGGACGATCCCGCCAACGTCGAGACCAACCGGCGCCGGCTGGCCACGTTCGCCGGGTTTCCCTACGAGCAGCTTCAGGTCACGCGGCACGTCCACGGCACCCACGTGTGGACGGTCGGCGAGCCCCTCGCGGACGACGCCGAGTTCGACGGGCTCGTGTGCGATCGGCCGGGGCCGGTGCTCGGCGCGTTCGCGGCCGACTGCGTGCCGATCGTGTTCGCCGATCCGGTCGCGCGCGTGATCGGCGCCGCACACGCGGGGTGGCGTGGCACCGTGAACGGCGTCGCGCGCAACGTGGTCGCGCGCATGATCGAGCACGGCGCCAGCGCCGCGCAGATCCGGATCGCGCTGGGGCCGTCGATCGGCCCGTGCTGCTTCGAGGTCGGCGACGAGGTCGTCGCGGAGTTCCGCGCGGCGTTCGGCGAGGTCGCCGGCCTGGTCGTCCCCGGGCCGATGAAGCAACACGTCGATCTGCGGGTCGCGCTGCGGGCGCAGCTCGAGGCGATCGGCATCGCCCCGGCGCACCTCGACAGCGCGCCGCCGTGCACCAGGTGCGAGGCCGAGCGCTTCTTCTCGTACCGCCGCGACGGCCTCGCGGGCGGCGTGCACATGGGCTTCATCGGCATCCGTTGAGCTACTGGCAGACCTGCGCCAGCCACTGCTGGTAGAGCTCGCCGGTCGCCTGATCGACGACGTCGGTCGACGCGAAGCAGCTGCCGGCATCGACGGCGAGCCCGTACGTGCTCGGGTTGGTCTCGATCGCGAGGTGCCCGGCGATCACCACGAGCTGCGCGCTGGTCGTGCTCGCGGTGACCGTGGGGTTGGTGCCGTCGAGCAGCACCCGCGTGAGGTCGTAGCGCGTGGTGGTGTCGCCGGTCACCGCGCGGTCGGTGAACAGGCGGAGGTCGAGCTTCGGCGACACGGCGATCGTGGTGCCGCTGGCGTCGCCGGTGATCGTCGCCGACAGCGTGCGACCGTCGGCCGGGTTGAGGTCGATCGAGCTGGCGAGCTGGCCGCCCGCCGACATCGTCGTCGTGGTCTGCCCCAGGGAGAGGTTGGTGAGCCGCAACGGCTGGCCCGCCGCGAACGTGGCGGGCTGTGCGGCGTCCTCCAGCCGGGCGGCACCG
>JAPLLF010000015.1 GCA_026387715.1 Pseudomonadota bacterium | reverse complement strand
CGGCGCTGATGTTCCGGCTGTGGCGCCGTCACTGGGTCGAGGCCGGCAACGTCGCGGTCGTCGCGATCAGCGCGACCTTGCTGGCGACGCTCCTGGCGAGCCTCGTGCTTCACCGCCGCGTCGACGCAATACGCCGCGCGTGCGCGGCGTTGGATCCGGTGTGAGACGCTCGGCTCGCAGGGGGATCGCGGTGATGTTCGCCGCGGCGATCACCGTCGGGTGCTCGCACGCCGAGCCGTCGCCGCCCGCGACGCGCGCGTTCTATCACTGGCGCACGACGCTCGCGCTGTCCACCACGGAGCAGCGCGCGCTCCACGACGTCGGCGTCACGCGGCTCTACGTGAAGGTGTTCGACGTCGCCTGGCAGGACGACGCGCCGATTGTGGTCGGGGAGCTGGCGGCCGGATCGACGGCGCCCGCCGGAGTCGAGGTCGTGCCGGTCGTGTTCCTGCGCGCCGAGGTGTTCGCGCACGGCCCGCGTCACGAGCTCGCGGCGGCCACGTGGGCGCGGGTCGAGCGGATCGCGCAGCGCCTCGCGATCACCCCGGCCGAGCTGCAGCTCGACTGCGACTGGACCGACGGGACGCGCGACGAGTTCTTCGCGTTCGTCACCGACCTGCGCGCGCGCGTGCCGCGCGGCCTCACGCTGTCGGCCACGATCCGGCTCCACCAGATCAAGTACCGCGAGCGCACCGGCGTGCCGCCCGTCGATCGGGGCATGCTGATGTTCTACAACATGGGCAAGTTCAGCGCGGCGAGCGGCGATCGCGCGATCTTCGACGAGGCCATCGCCCGCCAGTACGTCGCTCGGATCGACGACTACCCGCTGCCGCTCGACCTCGCCCTGCCGATCTGGTCGTGGACGGTCCACCTCCGCGACGATCGCGTGGAGGGCCTGATGCAGAGCACCCCGGTCGAGACCCTCGAGGCCCAGGACTTCCTCCAGCGCCGCGAAGCGTCGACGCCCGGACGCTTCCTCGTGACGCGCACCACGTTCCTCGCGGGCGAGCTGCTCCGCGAGGGCGACGAGCTCAAGGTCGAGTCGATCGGCCCGGCCGATGCCCTCGCGGCTGCAAAATTGGTCGCGCCGCATCTGCCGCGCACGACGAAGGCCCGTACCATCTCGCTGTTCGATCTGTCGGACAAGAACCTGAGGCGCCATGACCGTGCATCACTCGACCAGCTCTTCTCATCGGTTCGCTAAGCTCGCCCGCGTCGTCGCCCTCGTGGGCTGCGTGGCCGCGAGCGGCGTCGTCCTGCGCGGCGGCGAGGCGATCCAGCCCGCCGAGGCGTGCGGCTGGGGCGGGCCGACGATCGTCGACCTGACCACGTTCGATCCCGCGATCGTCGGCGACCGGGACGGCTTGCTCTACGAGCCCGACGTGCACGGCTTCGGCGGTCCATGCGACGACTGCGCGCACAAGGAGCTGCTCGCCGAGTGGTCCGTGTATCTCAAGGAGGCGGTCACCGCGAAGGACTGGGAGCGCGTGCTGTTCCAGGCGACCCCGCTCGAGCTGCAGGCGATCTCCGCGCGGCTCGCCGGCAAGGCGACGACGGGGCCCAAGGCGTTCGACGCCAGCTCGCTGTTCAAGGGACCACCAGCGCTGCGCGACAAGCTGCGCGGCGCGGTCGCGTTCGTCGAGCTCGCGCGCGGCATCGAGCCGTTCG
>JAPLLF010001020.1 GCA_026387715.1 Pseudomonadota bacterium | reverse complement strand
CGCCGCGAAGCACATGACCGAGACGGCGAGGACGCGAGCGAGATTCCCGAGCTGCATGGCGCTCGAGTATAGCCCCCATGACCGCGCGCCGCGGCTTGTCGTTTCCTGACAACCTGCTCATGGCCAGCGCTGGTGTGCTAGTGTCCGGTCTCGCTCCGTGCGGCCGTCCACATCAGGTGGCACCTCGCGGTAGTCGTCGGGCCCATAGCTCAGTCGGTTAGAGCGGCCGGCTCATAACCGGTGGGTCCCTGGTTCGAGCCCAGGTGGGCCCACGTTAAATGAGGTATTAGTCAGCCGTGCGCGAGCAGCTCGTTGTTCTACTCCAGCTTCAATCCTCCGATGCGAAGGTGCGGGAACTCGAAACCGCCCTCGTCCAGCTCCCCGCGAAACTCGATCCTCTCCGACGTGACCTCGAAAAGCTCGAGGGCATGCTCGCCGGGGAACGCGGCAAGCTCAGCGAGACCGAGAACTGGCAGAAGGGCCAGCGTGACTACATCGATCGCGAGCGCGAGTCGTTGCGCTCGGCGCAGACCAAGTTCCAGGCCTCGAAGAACAGCAAGGAGTTCAACGCGGCCAGCCGCGAGGTCGAGAACAAGCGCAAGGCGATCAGCGACCGCGAGACCGAGCTGAAGAAGGTCTCCGAGGCGACGACCGTGCAGGTCACCGCGATGTCGAGCCGCGACGCCGACGTCGAGGGGCTCCGCGGCGAGCTCGCCAAGGGCGAAGCCGCGATGGCCGATCAGCTCCAGAGCCTGCGCAGCCAGCACGCCGAGGCGCTCACGATGCGCGACACCGCGCGTGGCCAGGTCGAGAAGCAGTGGCTCAAGATCTACGACTCGCTCGTCGGCAAGCGTGGCTACGCCGTCGCGCCGGTCATCAAGGGTGTCTGTCAGGGCTGCCACATGGCGTTGCCGCCGCAGCTCAACAACATCCTCGCGCGCATGCAGTCGATCGAGACGTGCCCGCGGTGTGGCCGCCTGGTCTACCGCAAGGAGCTGCTCGATCCCCCGGCGGATCCCGCGGCGACGACCGACGCTCCCCCGACGACCAAGGCGTAGCTTACAGCTTCGTCGCGTGCGCGAGATCGTGCGCGACGCAGGGCAGCGCGGCGGCGCGCCGGGCTGCCTCGTCGGTGGTGCACGGCGCGTCGGTGACGTGCTCCTGCACGTACGCGTGGCGCTCGATCGTCAGGCCGGTCACGATCTCGTCGTCGAGGAGCGCGGTCTTCTCGGTGTAGCCGAGGAGGCAGTCGCCGTCGACGCCGGCGGCCGACGACGCCGTGCCGAGCCAGCCGCCGTCGATCGGCTCGTCGAACCCGCCGATCGCGCCGCCCAGCTCGCGGCAGCCCACGCCGGTGTCGTCGGGGCAGCCGTCGTACGCGTAGAACGTCCGACCGGCCGAGGTCGCCGTGCGGAACACGAGGAACGGTGGATCGATGGGCTGATCGACGTCCTGATCGCAACCCATGACGTCCGTCGCGACCCGATCGACGCGATACAGGCCGTCGAGCTTCGCGCCCCCACCACCGTGATCGCATGCCTGGAGCATCGCCAGCACCAGCGTCGTCGCGACGCGACGACTCACCGGCTCAGGCGATCGGCGAACGTGAACAGCGCGTCGCGCCGCGTGTCGATGATGTTCGCGGCCGCGCGCGCGATGCCCACCACGGGCTCGCGCGGCTGCTCCAGCAGGAACTCCTCCGCCGTGCACGCCCCACCCCACCAGCGCCGTGCGCTGTCGACGCCCTTCATCATCGCGGCCTCGCCGACGTTGGCGTGGAGGAACGCGCCGAGCGGCGAGGGGCCGGTGTCGAAGCTCGACTCGCCCGCGCGCCCCTCGGCGAGCAGCCGGTGGAGCGGCGGATCGAGGTCCGCGGCGTTGTCGAGCCGCGGCAAGAACTGCTCGATCCGCTTCATGTCGATCCCCGGCCTGCGCGCGGTCTGCTTGCTGCCGCCCATGAAGAAGTCGATCGGCACGTCGCCGCCGCTGATCTCGGCGAGCGCCTCGACCAGCGCGATCGAGTAGAGCTTCGCGCGCAGGTACCGCACCGCGAGCATGAGGTTGCCGGTCGTGCGGGCGACGCGCCGCGCGTGGATCTCCGGCTTCGGCTCGTCGAGCCACGTGTGGAACACGCGCTCGGCGGGGAGCCACGCGAGGAAGCCCTCCATCTTCTGCAGCGCGCGCCGGTAGTCGCTGACCGTGTAGACCATCGGCGAGTGGAGCACGGGGTTGCTCTCGGGCAGGAGCTTCCAGGTGTTGTCGAGGAAGCGCGCCGCGTCGTTCTCGGCGAAGTTCTGGACGTCGCGATTGCCGAGCCGGACCGCGCGCTTGATGATCGTGGCGAGCGCGTCCCCCGAGAAGCCGAGCCCCGCGACGCGCTCGCTCAGCTTCGGCACGGGATCGGGGCGAAACGGGATCGTCTGCTCGATGCACGCGGCGACCGCCACCCGCTGCCCGCGATCGAGGGCGTGCTCGAGCTGCGCGATCGCGACCAGCGCGCTCGCGAGCTCGTTGAGCCCCGTCGTCGGCGTCACGAGGTCGCCGACCTCGCGCCCGAACACGGCGAGCACGTCGCCCGTCGCCTCGTTCGCCGCGGTCGCCGGGAGGATCCGCCAGCCGTCGGCCTCGTGGGCCAGCAGGCGCTCGAGCAACGGCCGCAGGCTGCGCGGCGCGCCCTGATCGACCTGGATGTAGATCGCGTCGTGATACAGCGCCGCGATCACCTCGAGCGGATCGCCCTCGCTGGCGATCTCGATGACGTGGTCGTGGTTGTGGAACTCGCGACCGTCGGCCGAGAGCGCCGCGTGGATCGCGAAGCCCCAGGTCTCGATCTCGCGGGTGGTGGCCCGCGCCTCGCCGACCGAATTCAGATCGTGCAAGGCGCGCCATAGCGCGTTCACGATCTCGTGCACCGGCGACAACTGATCCATGGGATCGTCGACGATGGTAACACGGTGCTCATCCGACGGAGAGGTCGATAAGCCGAGTTCTGTCACCGTTTAAAGCGGCGATCATTCATCTAGGCCCGACGTTGCCGGCGGGCTCGAGCGACCAACCCGGAGTCATCGCGCGGGCAGCGCCACTCCTGTCTGGTCTTGCTTCAGGTGGGGTTTTCCTTGCCCTCCTCGTCACCGAAGAGGCGGTGCGCTCTTACCGCACCCTTTCACCCTTACCGACTTTCGCCGGCGGTTTGCTTTCTGTTGCACTGTCCTGCGAGTTACCTCGACTGGCCGTTAACCAGCACCTTGCCCTGTGAAGCTCGGACTTTCCTCCCGTGTCTTCGCTTGCGCTGGACACCGGCGATCGCCTCTTCCTCTCCGTCGGATGAGCGCCTCCTGAGTATCACGCCGAGGCCGCGAGCGGAATCCGCGAATAGACGCCGTCGCGCAGGTTCTTGCGGATGATCATGGCCTCGCGCATCACCTTCCACATGTCCTTGAGCGGATTGACCCGCGACCGCCCGTCGTCGCTCCATTCGACGCCGATCTCCGCGATCTGGTAGCCCTCGCGACGCGCCACCGCGAGGATCTCGAGGTCGAACGCCCAGCCGTCGATCGTCGCGCGGGCGAACAGATCGCGGGCCGCCTGGGCGGTGAACGCCTTGAAGCCACACTGCGTGTCGGAGACCCCGGGGACGAGCGACTTCTGGATCACCCGGTTGGCCAGCCGGCTCCACCACACGCGATAGAACGGCTGCTTGACGTCCGTCTTGGCACCGGCGACGTAGCGCGACCCGATCGAGATCTCGGCCTCGCAGGCGATGATCGGGCGGAGCAAGTTCGGCAGCTGCTCGGGCGGCATCGAGCCATCGGCATCGCACATCACGCGGATCTGCCCGCGCGCCGACAGCATGCCGAGCCGGACCGCCGCGCCCTTGCCCTTGTTCGGCGTCTGGCGAACGAGGAACGCATCCGAGCCGGTGGTGATCGCGGTGAGATTCGACATGGTCATTTCCTTTACTGAGCCATCGAGGCAGCGGGCTTGAACACGAGCTTGCGTTGCGCCGGGTACGTCCACCCGACGAAGATCGCCGCAGCGCACAGGAGCTTGGCGAGGACGTAGGGCACGCCGAGCTTCACGGCGACGACCTTCATCGCGAGCGCCATCAGGAGCGCGGTCGCCAGCGCGACGAAGGCGAACGACGCCAGCTGGCGCACGGTGATCGCCGAACGATCGGCGAACGCGACGTACTTGTTGGCCACGAAGCCGACCGTCGCGCCCGCCAGGGCGGCGGTGAACGACGCGAGCGGGATCGGGGCGTGGAGCGCTTCGACGAGGAGCACCAGGGTGCCCACGTCGACCGCGGTCGCCGCCACCCCGCCGAGCCCGGCGGCGACGAGGTTGCGCGTGGAGGTCGCGTGCATGCCGAGGTGAAGAGCACCCGACGTGCCACGCCGCGCCGACGTGAGATTCGCCGGTAACTGGCGAATGCCTGGATCGGCCGCCAGGTCGCCCTGTCAGCCGTTCACCGGTCAGTCGTCAGGATCTGCGGGATCCGATGTAGGCAGCGGGGTGGCAAGCATCGGCACGCACGGGGGGGCACGCCGCGGCAGCAGCAGGCTCGCGGCCCCGACGAGCGCCATGCGCGTGCCGGCGAGATCGACGAGGGCGACCTCCTTGTCACCGGCGACGGCGAGCCGATCGCCCTGCCACGCGAGCGCGAGGCCGTGCGTCGCCCGCTCGAGCTCGGTGACCGCGCCGGTCGTCGCGTCCGCGATGAACGCCGCGGTGTTCGCGACGTTCGGCGCGCAGCGCTCGTCGAGCTGCGCGACGAACGCGACGTGCGCGCGATCGGGGGACCACGCGATCGTCGAGCCGTCGATGAGCCCCGGGCTCGGCACCGCGATGACGCGGCTCGTGGGGTCGAGCTTGATCGCGCTCGCGAGGCCGTGCTCGTCGTAATCGGCGCTGACGTCCCGCAGCCTCGGGCGCGTCACCACGACGTTGCCGCCGCTCACCGTCAGGAACGCCCCCGGCGCGCGCGCCGCCGTCGTCGGCGCCAGCTTGCCGTCGACGAGCGTGCGCGCGGCCTTGCCGCTGCCGATCCACAGCGTGCCGGGCTTGCCCGCATAGCCGACGACGACCGGGCCGGCGCCGACCGCGATCGGCGTGGGCCGGGTCGCGTGGCCGTTGCCGAGGTTCACGTCGCCCGCGCCGATCGTGGCCTGGGCGCCCCGCGTGACGTACGCGACGAGCCGGGCCTCGGGGATCGCGAGCGCGCCGATCACGGAGCCGTTGGTCCGCGTCAGCCGGTACCAGCGCCCACCCTCGGGATCGAACGCGAACACGTCGCCGTACGCGAGCACGAGGACGGCGCGATCGATCGCCGCGACGTAGGTCGCGCGATCGGCCTCGACCCGCGCGACCCACGCCCGGCCGGTCGGGGTGTCGCGAAACGCGGCGAGGCCGGGTTGCTCGAGCGAGGCGTCCCCCCACTTGCCGAGGTCACCCGCCGCCGCGAGGTGCAGCGGTGCGAGGATCGCCGAGCTGTTTCCGGTCTTGGCATGGGCGACTGCAACCAGCCAGGCCGCCTCCAGGTTGGTGGGATCGGCCGCCAGCGCCCGCTCGCAAGCGGTGACCACGGCGGGCCAATCCTCGGCATTTTCGGCGACCCGGGCGGCCCGGAACGCCGCGTGGCCGGCCCGTGCGCGCCACCGAAACCCGCCGAGATCCGCCATTCCAAGCGGCTTTTGGGCGATCTGGACGACCGCCGCGTCGATGGGCACGACCGGCGCATCGTCGGGCCTGGGGGCGGCCGGCTTGCCGCCACACGCGACGACGACGACCACGAACGCCAGCCCCCAGCGGGTCATCGAATTCCGGAGGTAGCACGCTCTGTTCGCAGTCGATAGACGGATGGGGGTGTACCTGTTACAAACCGCCGCTCCCGTGACTCGTCCCGTCGACACCCTGATCTGGCTCTCGCTCGCCTCCGGCGCGTGGGCGAGCGCGTGTCAGGGGACGTCTGGCGAGGCGCCCGCGGCCGGGTCGGCGACGACGTCGCTCGCGCCGGGCGCGATCGAGGCGCGATCGTCGTCGGGCGCGGTCGTCGCCAGGATCGTCCCCGGCCATCCATGCCGCGCGACCGTCGACGGCGTCGAGCTCCTCGTCGGGACCGCGCCCATCGGCAGCGAAGCTGGGGTGATCGTGGCGCAGGTCGGCGCCGTGCGCTGGACGGGTGAGGTCGCGTCCAACGGCACGACGTTCCTGCGCGACGACGCGCGCGTCGCGCGGATGTACGCCGCCACCGCCGACGACGTCGCGCTCATCGATCCCGAAGGCGTCGCGATCATGCGCGCCGCGCGCGCCGCGAACCAGCCGGACCGCCTGGCGATCGCCGATCGCAGCGGCACCGTCACGCGCTACGTCAAGCCCGGTGCGAAGCCGAACACGGTCGAGGTGGTGCCCGACAAGGCCGACACGATCGTGGTCACCGGCACCAATGATCTCCTGCTCGCCGCGGTACTCACCGCGACCGAGGCGTCTGCAGAAGTACGCGGGCTCTCCGCGTGTCATCGATTGTTTCCGATCGAGAAAGTACAGTAACGATGTCCGCGCCAAGTATCCGTAACGTTGCGATCATCGCGCACGTCGACCACGGCAAGACCACCCTCGTCGATGGTCTGCTGAAGCAAGCTGGTTCGTTCCGAACCGGCGAGGTCGTCGCCGAACGCGCCATGGACTCGAACGACCTCGAGCGCGAGCGCGGCATCACGATCCTGTCGAAGTGCACCGCCGTCACCTGGAAGGGCACGCGCATCAACATCGTCGATACGCCGGGCCACGCCGACTTCGGCGGCGAGGTCGAGCGCGTGCTCGGCATGGTCGACTCCGTGCTCCTGCTCGTCGATGCCTACGAGGGCGCGATGCCGCAGACGCGGTTCGTCACCCAGAAGGCGTTCGAGATGGGCCTGTCGCCCATCGTCGTCGTCAACAAGATCGATCGCCCCGGCGTCGATCCGCACCAGGTCATGGACCAGGTGTTCGAGCTGTTCATGTCGCTCGGCGCGACCGACAAGCAGCTCGACTTCCCGGTGATCTACGCCTCCGGCCGCCAGGGCTACGCGATCCGCGAGCTCGGCCAGACCCCCGTCGATCTCGGCCCCATGCTCGACCTCATCGTCGAGAAGGTGCCCGCCGCCGACGGCGACACGAGCGGCCCGCTGCAGATGCAGGTCGCGACGCTCGATTACGACGACTACCTCGGCTACATGGCGATCGGGCGCATGCGCTCGGGCCGCAGCAAGGTCGGCGATCGCGTGCTCCTCGTGCACCGCGACGGCAAGAAGGAAGAGTTCCGCGTCCAGAAGGTCCTCGGCTTCCAGGGCCTCAAGCGGTTCGAGCTCGCCGAGGCGCTCGCCGGCGACATCGTCGCGTTCACCGGCATGTCGGAGCTCAACGTCGGCGAGACGATCACGTCGATCACCGATCCGCGCGTGATGCCGCTGCTCAAGGTCGACGCGCCGACCATCACGATGAACTTCCAGGTCAACGACGGTCCGTTCGCGGGTCGCGAGGGCAAGTGGGTCACCTCGCGCAACCTCCGCGAGCGGCTCGATCGCGAGATCAAGTCCAACGTCGCGCTCCGCGTCGAAGAGACCGCGACGGCCGGCGTGTTCAAGGTGTCGGGTCGCGGCGAGCTCCACCTCTCGGTGCTCATCGAGACGATGCGTCGCGAGGGCTACGAGCTGTGCGTGTCGCAGCCGCAGGTCATCTTGCTGCGCGACGCCAACGGCAAGGTCACCGAGCCGTACGAGGACGCCGTCATCGATATGGACGAGGCGTACAGCGGCGCGGTCGTCGCCGAGCTCAACCGTCGCCTCGGCATCATGCAGGACATGCGGCCGTCGGCGCAGGGCCGGACCCGGCTCGAGTACCGCATCCCGGCGCGCGGCCTGATCGGCTACCGCAGCCAGTTCATGACCGACACCCGCGGCACCGGCGTGCTCTACACGCAGTTCGCCGAGTACGGCCTGCAGGGCGCCGACATCCGCACGCGCGCCAACGGCGTGCTGGTCGCGACCGAGGAAGGCACCTCGAACGCGTACGGCCTGTTCTACCTCCAGGAGCGCGGCCAGATGTTCATCGGGCCGAGCGTGCACGTGTACGGCGGCATGATCGTCGGCATCCACGCGCGCGACAACGACCTCGTCATCAACCCGTCGAAGAGCAAGAAGCTCACGAACATCCGGACCACGGCCGCCGACGAGAAGCTCGTGCTCGCGCCGCCCAAGCCGATGTCGCTCGAGTTCGCCCTCGAGTTCATCAACGACGACGAGCTCGTCGAGGTGACGCCGCTGTCGATCCGGCTGCGCAAGCAGATCCTCGATCACAACGTGCGCAAGCGGTACGAGAAGAAGCCGGCCGAGATCGACGACTAGGCGATCTCGGCGAAGTTGGGATCCGCGGTGTCAGCCGTGCTCGAGCGCGGCCGCCATCGTCTCGAGCGTCTTGAGGCGGGCGAACCGCTTGCAGTTCGCCTCGACGAGCGTCCACGGCGCGACCTCGGTCGACGTCCGCTCGATCATGTCGTTGATCGCGTGCTCGTAGCGCGGCCACCGCTTGCGGTTGCGCCAGTCCTCGTCGGTGATCTTGAACTGCTTGAAGCCGACGGCCCCGCGCTCCTCGAACCGTCGGAGCTGCTCGTCCTGATCGATGTGGAGCCAGAACTTCACGACGACCACGCCGTTGTGCGCGAGCTGCTCCTCGAAGTCGTTGATCTCGCCGTACGCCCGCTGCCAGTCGGGCGGCGTGCAGAAGCCCTCGACGCGCTCGACCAGCACGCGCCCGTACCACGACCGATCGAAGATCGTCATGTTGCCGGCGCGCGGGAGGTGGCGCCAGAACCGCCACAGGTACGGCTGCCGGCGCTCGTCCTCCGTCGGCGCGGCGATCGGTACGATCCGGTACATCCGCGCGTCGAGCGCGCCGGTCACGCGGCGGATGTTGCCGCCCTTGCCGGCGGCGTCGACGCCCTCGTAGACGATCACCGACGCGAGGCCCTTGCGCTGCGCGCGCCGCGCCGCGCGGTTGAGCCGCCCCTGCGCCTCCTCGAGCCGCTCGTGATAGCCCTCGTCGTCGACC